>CANNDP010000006.1 GCA_947503395.1 Actinomycetota bacterium | reverse complement strand
CACTGCCTCTAATCTTGCAGAGAGTTATCTCTGCTTAAACTAAACAGTCTGGCCCGAGAATTGACTTGAGATCTGCGCTCAAGCTTGGTGAGGCAGTAATTTTTAATCCATCATCGAGCTTAAGGATTGTGTTCTTTGCGCCACCTTCAATTTTTAGATGGACTTCTCTAGTTCCAGGATGGGAGCGCAATATCTCCTTCATTCGATCTACAACAGGAGGTGTGCATCGCTCGGCTTCAAGTTTGATTACAAAGGGACCAATTGGTGCTTGATTTATGTCGGCAAGATTTAGCTCAAGAGCCGTAATCTGCGCTGTCTCCTCACGTTTATCAATTCTTCCACGAATAATTACGATTCGATCTTCAATTAAATTTAGAGCATGGGTTTGATAGGTAGTTGAGAAGAAGCGCACATCGATAGCGCCTTCAAGATCTTCAACTGTGACAATTGCCCAAGATTGTCCTTGCCGACTAACTTTTCGTTGAACCGCTGTAATTAGACCTGCGATAGTGATTATCTGATCGTGAACTACCCCTTCATCTAAAATCTGACTAATTGTTGTATCAGTTGCGCTCCTTAAAACATGCTCCACTCCAAGAAGTGGATGATCTGAAACATATAGACCCAGCATTTCTCTTTCATAGGAAAGTAGCAGCGCCTTCTCCCACTCCTGATCACTAACTTCTAGCGCCAAAGTTGAAATACCATTTGCGCTCACTTCATTTGCTCCACCGAATAAATCAAATTGACCAATGGCCTGGGCGCGCTTTTCTTCTAATACTGAATCAATAGCTTCTAGATAAATACTCATTAGCCCCTTGCGCGAATGGCCAAGTGAATCAAATGCCCCAGCTTTAATTAATGACTCTATTGTTTTTTTATTACAGACCGTTTGATCGACTTTAGCTAGAAAATCGCTAAAGGAGGTGTAGTTACCTTTCTCGTTGCGATTTTTGACAATCGATGCCACAACATTTTCCCCAATGTTTCTAATGGCAGTAAGACCAAATCGAATGTCGCTACCACCTGGGGTGTACTCCGCATTTGAGAAATTGACATCAGGAGGCAGAACTTTAATTCCCATTCGGCGAGATTCATTTAAGTAAAGCGCTGACTTATCCTTATCATCTCTAACACTGGTAAGAAGGGCTGCCATATATTCAGTCGGATAATTCGCCTTAAGGTAAGCGGTCCAAAATGATAGGACGCCATAGCCTGCGCTATGTGCTCGGTTAAAGGCGTAATCTGAGAAAGGAATCAGTGTCTTCCAAAGCTCTTCAATAGCAATACTTGAAAATCCATTATTACGCATGCCCTCTTCGAAGTGAACATACTCTTTATCCAGAATCTCTTTATTCTTCTTACCCATAGCTTTACGTAGTAGATCTGCTCGTCCTAGAGAAAAACCAGCAAGCTTTTGTGCAATTGCCATAACTTGTTCTTGATAAACAATAAGTCCATAGGTATCTGCCAAAATCTCATCAAGTGCTGCACTTAACTCAGGATGAATTGGCTCAATTCTCTTACGTTTATTCTTGCGATCTGCGTAATCATTATGGGCATTAACTCCCATCGGTCCCGGGCGATATAGCGCAATAACAGCTGAAATGTCTTCAAATGAATCTGGCGCCATTGATCTAAGCAGGGCTCGAATCGGAGCGCTATCTAATTGAAATACCCCTAGAGTCTCACCTCTTGAAAGTAATTCAAAGGTTTTCTTATCTGACAACTCTAAGGATTCTAGAACAATTGTTCTTGCCTGGTTGTTCTTAATATTTTCTAGACAGTCATCAAGAACTGATAGATTTCTAAGTCCGAGGAAGTCCATTTTTAATAGCCCTGTTGCTTCACAGGCGCCCATATCAAACTGAGTAATAATCGAGCCATCCACATCTCTTTTGTGAATTGGAATCACATCAATCAAAGGTTCTCTACTAAGAATTACTCCTGCAGCATGAACTGACCACTGTCGCTTCAGGCCTTCAAGCCCTCTTGCCATATCTACAATAGTTTTAGAGTCAGGGTCACTCTCATATATATTTCTAAATTCTTGCGCTTCGCCGTAGCGATCATCGTCCTTATCAAAAACGCCTTGAAATGAAACATCTTTTCCCATAATTGGAGGCGGTAGCGCCTTGGTTAAGCGCTCACCTAGAGCGTAGGGATAACCTAAAACTCGGGCAGCATCTTTTATCGCAGCTTTAGATTTAATAGTTGAGTAAGTGATGATTTGGGCCACTCGATCATCACCATATTTATTGGTGGCATACCTAATCATCTCCGAGCGCCTACGCTCATCAAAGTCCAAGTCGATATCAGGCATAGAGATACGGTCTGGATTAAGAAAACGCTCAAAGAGCAATCCGTGCTTAATTGGATCAAGGCCGGTAATTCCTAAAGCATATGAAACTAAAGATCCTGCAGCCGATCCTCTTCCCGGCCCAACACGAATACCCTCTCTCTTTGCGTGAGCTACAAGATCTGCAACAACTAAGAAGTAACCTGCAAATCCCATTTTGGTCATCACATCTAATTCAAAGTGAAGTCTGGCCTGATATTGCGGAGCAATCTCATCCATACTCTTTGCTCCAAATTTTTCCAATAATCCTGCTTCAGTTTCTTTGACTAACCAGGAGTTCTCACTCTCGCCTTTTGGTACTGCGAATTGTGGGAGCAAATTCTCATTTTCGCGCATCTTTATATTGCATCTTTCAGCAATTGCAAGGGTGTTATCACAGGCAATTTCAAGATCTTTAAAGATACGACGCATCGTTGCTGCATCTTTTAGGTAATACTCTTTACCTTCAAATTTAAATCTCTTTGGATCTGCCAGAGTTGTGCCGGATTGGATACAGAGAAGTGCTTCATGATGTTTAGCATCATCGGAATAGGTGTAGTGAAGGTCGTTTGTTGCAACAAGTGGTAGCCCGAGCTCTTTTGCGAGCTTTAGCAAATCGTCTTTAACACGTCTTTCAATTTCAATGTCGTGATCCATAATTTCAACAAAGTAATTATCTGCTCCGAAAATATCGCGGTAATTTGCTGCCGCTGCCCTGGCTTCGTTGTAGGCCCCCATTCTGATACGAGTTTGAATCTCACCTGCCGCACATCCCGTTGTTGCAATAATTCCTTGGCTATATTGCGAGAGCAATTCGCGATCCATTCTTGGTTTGTAGTAAAAACCTTCTAGCGATGCCAGAGATGAAAGACGAAATAAATTAGCAAGGCCAACATTATTTTCAGCCAAGAGCGTCATATGGGTATATGCCCCGCCTGCTGAGACATCATCTTCCCCGCCCTCAGCCCACTTCACTCGCTTCTTATCAAACCTTGACTCCGGAGCTACATACGCCTCTATTCCAATGATGGGTTTAACTCCAGCGTTCTTCATTGTTTTATAGAAATCAAATGCGCCAAATACATTTCCATGATCGGTCATTGCAATTGCGCCATCACCAGAGCGAGCGACTTCCTCGGCTAATTTTTCAATGCGAGCAGCTCCATCGAGCATCGAATACTCGGTATGGACATGTAGATGGACAAAACCTTGGCTCACGGTCGGGCAGATTACTCTCTTGCACTCACTTGACGGCGAGCAACGCAAGGGCGCGCGTTAGGTCCTCAGGCAGTGGGGCATTTAGGGTGATTCGCTTATCACTAGATGGTTGATTAAAAGATAGCTCCAGCGCATGCAGCCAAGGTCTCTTTAACTCCAGGCGTGCGGCAAGTACGGGATCTCCGCCGTAGGCCAGATCACCAACCAGAGGGTGGCGCAGGGCATTGAAGTGAACTCTTATCTGGTGAGTTCTTCCAGTTTCTAGAACTACTTTTAGCAGAGATGCTCCTTGGTAATACTCTATTAATTCATAGTGAGTGATGCTGGCCTTGCCATCTGCAACAACAGCAAAACGATAATCCTCTCTTGGATGGCGCCCGATTGGAGCATCAATACTTCCCTCAGCTGGATCAATATGTCCTTGAATGAGGGTGCGATAAACCTTTTCGATACTGCGACTTCTAAATTGATTTTTCATAGAAATGTAGGAGCGCTCATGCTTTGCCAAAAGCATTAGTCCAGAGGTTCCGGCATCTAGCCTCTGCACAATTCCCTGTCGCTCTTGTGGTCCAGTTGTTGAGATTCGATAACCTCTTGCAAGAAGTGCGCCAACAACAGTTGGACCCATCCATCCTGGACTTGCATGCGCCGCGCAACCCACTGGTTTATTAACTACAACAACATCATCATCGTCATAGATAATTTCAAGGGTATCTATCGGCGTCTCTTTTAACTCCAGTGGATCATAGATAGCTGGCATTAATACCGTTAAGCGATCTCCTGCGCTAACTCGATCAGATTTTGAAAGCGGTTTCTTTCCCTGCAAAACATCGCCAGCATTGAGGAGATCAGCCACCACACTTCTTGATAGCTCTAGAACTTTTGCTAAAGCTGTATCAACTCTCTGACCATCTTGGTCTTGATCGATCTGAATCGCTCGCTTCTCGCGCTCCATCAAATAACCTTCTTATATGGCTCAATATTTCGAATAGCTAAAAGGCTCATTAAAAGTGCTGACGTAACAATTGCTGAATCAGCAATGTTAAATACTGGCCAATTAGGTAGCTCTATCCAGTCAATAACCTCACCTCGCCATGGCCCAGGAGGTCTAAAGGCTCGATCCATCAAGTTTCCAAGAACTCCTCCAAGTAATAGACCCAGAGCAATCGCCCAAGATCCGTTCGTTACTTTTCTAATGAAATAGAGGATGAAGGCAGCGACACAGAGTTTTAGAGAGCTCAAAATTAAAGTGGCATCTCCAATTAAATTAAATGCAGCACCTGGGTTCGTGGCAAAAGTTAATTGCAGAAAGTCTCCTATGACCTTAACCGGTTCGCGGTATTGCAGATATGAAATGGCCCAGTTTTTAGTAATTAAATCCAGAGCAAATATTGATACGGTGAATATTACAAAGAGTCGTCGCGCGCGATTAGCACCCGACGACCTTATCGGCGCTCTTCCTTCTGTTTGCATAACATGCAAAGCGTTGCGCGAGGGAAAACTTGGAGACGGGCTTTTCCAATCGCGCTTCCACAATCCTCGCAGCGCCCATAAGTTTTAGTCTCAATTCGCTCTAACGCTCTCTCGGTCTGTAAAACCATATCTCTTGCGTTATAGACCAGCGAGATTTCATGTTCACGTTCAAATGTTTTGGCGCCAGCATCAGCTTGATCATCTCCTGCTCCGACACCGGAGGCTTCAATTAGATCATCCATCTCACTTTCAATGGTTTCAAGTTCTTTCTTTAATCTAATTAAATCTTTTGAAAGTTCAGATTTGATTGCTTTCATTTCAGCTGCGCTCCAAGACTCTTCGCCATCTAGAACAAAGGGTGATGGCGCTGCCTTAACTGGCTTTAGCGCTGGGGCTTTCTTGCCTGGCTTTGGAGTTCTAATTGGCGGCGGCATCACTAAACGTTTTTCTGGAACAACTACCAGATCACTTGCTTCGATCTCTGGTTTATAAACTGAAATAGTTGTTGCTCCGCCTTTTGCAGTACTACTGGTAAGCGCGGTCTTATGAGCGCCCTTCATAATCTGGGCGGGGGCCTTCTTTAATGGAGCTTTTTTAGCAAGAGTTGGGCGAACTGGTGCTTTCTTTACTGGCACTTTTTTTGCTGGAGCTTTCTTGGCTGTAACTTTTTTTACAAGAGCTTTTTTAGCCTTTGGCTTAACGCTCTTGGCCTTAGGTTTTGCCTTTGCTGGGCTAGATTTCTTCTTAAACTTCGCAACCGCTGAGCGGACTTTCTTTTTTAATGCCACAACGGCGAAGGCTAAAGGTTTATTGATTTAAATGCCACTCGCCCCGCTATAGGCTAGAATGAGCGCGCTTACATCAATTATCGCGATGACCAGGCAATCACCTGTGAGCGAGTTGGAAGAAATGAGTCGAGAGCTCATCTAGAACCAGCAGTAAGTTTTTTAAAAGCGGCAGCAAAAAAGCTGCAAGGCGGGTGGTACCGCGGTCGCAAGATCGCCCCTCCAAGAGATCGAAGAGCGTTTTATTCGAATTTCGAGGGGGTTTTTAGTGTCAAGTAATTCGCCTTATCTAGCGCTATCTGCCTCGATTGATCTTCCAAAAGTTGAACATGAAATTTTAGATTTCTGGCAAACCCAAGACATATTTCATAGCAGCGTGAGAATGCGTCAAGGTGGTCCAAGTTGGACTTTTTATGAAGGACCGCCAACTGCAAATGGTCTGCCAGGAACTCACCATATTGAAGCAAGAGTCTTTAAGGATGTATTTCCTCGCTTTCAGACTATGAAGGGCAAGTATGTAATCCGCAAAGCAGGTTGGGATTGCCATGGTCTTCCAGTAGAGATTGCAGTTGAGAAGGAGCTGGGATTTTCTGGAAAAGGTGATATCGAAAAATTTGGAATAGCTGCCTTTAATGAAAAGTGTCGTCAATCGGTGCAGCGACATGTTGGCGCATTTACTGAGATGACTGAGCGAATGGGTTTCTGGGTTGATTTTGATCAGGCCTATTGGACTATGTCTAATGAATATATTGAAAGTGTCTGGTGGTCACTTTCTCAGATTCATAGCAAAGGTTTACTGGTTCAGGACTATCGCGTAGCGCCGTATTGCCCTAGATGTGGCACTGGCCTATCGGATCATGAACTGGCCCAAGGCTATGAAAACGTTACTGATCCGAGTGTGTATCTCCGTTTTCCAATTATTGATGGTGAATTAAGAGATCTTGCCGCATCGCTATTAGTTTGGACTACAACACCCTGGACCTTGGTATCAAATACTGCAATTGCAGTGAACCCTGATGTTGATTACTTGGTAGTTAGAACTAAGGCTGACCCTGAAAAAGAAGTAATCTCTGAAGTATTGGTCGTTGCAAAGAAGCTAGTTGAGATTTTAGGTAGCAGTTATGAAATTCTTAGAGAATTAAAGGGAAGCCAACTTGAGAAAGTAAAATACCAACGGCCCTTTAATTATGTCGATATTCCTGATGCGCACTATGTGGTTCTGGCAGATTATGTAACCACCGAAGATGGAACTGGATTAGTCCATCAAGCCCCAGCCTTTGGCGCAGATGACTTACAAACCTGCCGCAAATATGGCCTACCGGTTGTAAATCCCATCGCACCCAATGGCGAATTTGAATCAGGAATTGCAACTGTTGGAGGAATGTTTTTTAAGCAGGCAGATAAGATTCTAATTAAAGAGCTGAAGAAATCTGGATCACTTTATAAGCACCAGCAATATGAACACTCCTATCCGCATTGCTGGAGATGCCACACTCCTCTTATCTATTACGCGCAACCTTCTTGGTATATCAGAACTACCAAGATCAAGGATGCTTTGCTTCGAGAGAATGCCTCGACTGACTGGCATCCAGAGACAATTAAAAATGGCCGCTATGGTGATTGGCTCAATAACAATATCGATTGGGCTCTCTCGCGAAATCGCTATTGGGGCACTCCCCTTCCAATCTGGAGATGCGAGAATAAACATGAGGAAGCTTTTGCTTCGAAAGCTCAATTGCAGAGCCGTTATGGAAAAGATTTAACAGATCTTGAACTCCATCGTCCATTTGTTGATGAGATTGTATTTAACTGTCTTACTTGCTCATCGCAGATGGTGAGAACCCCAGAAGTTATTGATTGCTGGTATGACTCAGGTGCTATGCCCTTTGCGCAATGGGGATATCCTCATAAGCAAGGCTCAGAAGAAAAATTCAAAGAGGCCTATCCTGCTGATTTTATCTGTGAGGCAATTGATCAAACCCGCGGTTGGTTCTATACCTTGATGGCAATTGGAACTTTAGTATTTGATAAATCTTCATATAAAACGGTGCTCTGCCTTGGCCACATCTTGGATAAAGATGGACGCAAGATGAGTAAACATCTGGGAAATGTATTAGAGCCAATGGCTCTTATGGACAAACATGGAGCAGATGCAGTTCGTTGGTACATGCTCGCCGCTGGTTCTCCCTGGAGCGCCAGACGAGTTGGCCATGATGCAATCTCTGAAGTTGTCAGAAAAACGCTACTTACCTATTGGAACACAGTCTCCTTTTTAACGCTCTATGCCTCGGCTGCTAATTACTCACCAACACCTATTTCCAAAGCCAGCAATCTCTCAACTATGGATCGTTGGATTTTGAGCGAACTCAATCAATTGATTGCAACGGTAGATGAAGCTCTCAGTGACTTTGATTCGCAGTTAGCCGGATCTGCCATTGCCACATTTATCGATGACTTATCAAATTGGTATGTAAGAAGATCAAGAAGAAGGTTTTGGGATGGCGATAGCGCAGCTCTTTCAACGCTGCATCACTGCCTTAAAAATGTCACGCTGCTTATGGCACCGATGGTTCCATTTATCACCGAACATGTCTGGCAGAAGTTAATACGGGTAGTTGAAAAAGATGGTCCGATCTCGGTTCATCTAGCAGACTTTCCGGTTAATGAAGCATCATTAATTGATAAGGAACTATCAAAGTCAGTTGCCTTGACTAGAAGATTAGTAGAGCTTGGTCGAGCATCAAGAGCTCAATCTGGAGTCAGGATTCGACAACCACTATCACGAGCGCTTATCGCCGCACCTGGGTGGAAGTTGCTCTCTGTTGAACTGCGAGAACAAATCTCAGATGAATTAAATGTTGAATCCCTAGATGATCTTGCAAGCGCTGGAGCAGACTTAGTAGATATCTCAATTAAAGCTAACTTCAGATCCCTTGGAGCAAAATTTGGTGGCGAGGTGCAAGAGCTATCAAAAGCGATTACCTCATCAAATGCCCAAGAATTAGTAAGTAAGGTAAGAAATAGTGGTAAAGCTCAAATAACTTATGGCTCAAAAACTGCAGAAATTACCGAGGAGGACCTGGTAATTACTGAAACACCAAGAACTGGATGGGCTGTGGCCTCACACACTGGAGAGAGCGTTGCGCTGGATTTAAACCTAACTGATGAGTTAATTGCAAAAGGAGTAGTCAGAGAAGCTATCCGTGCCATCCAAGATGAGCGAAAAGCATCAGGTTTTGATGTGAGTGATCGCATCCATGTGAAGTGGAACTCTGATGAGCAATCTTCAAAAGCAATCGAAGCTGGAGTTGTCTGGATAAGCGAGGAAGTCCTTGCTCTCTCATTTGAGCGAGATTCAAAGCTAAAACCAAGTGAGCAAGAGCTCGGTCTTAGCCTCAAACTTACAAAGGCCTAGAACTTACTTCTAATCTGCCAGAGATCAGGAAATACTGGATTAAATAAAGTTGAAGCAAGATAACTAGCGCCACTTGAACCACCAGTTCCACTCTTATGTCCAATAGTTCTCTCAACCATCTTTACATGGCGGTAGCGCCACTCTTGCAAGCCCTCATCTATATCAACCAAACGCTCACAGATAAGAGATCCTTCCGGATCTTTTCTGTGAAGATCAAGGAGCGCCTCTTGCACTTTATCGTTTGCTTGATAAGCCAAGCTAAAATCTCGATTCAGTATTTCTGTTGCAATTTTAAAACCTCTGCTATCTACATATCTAAGTGCGCTATCCCAGAGCGATGGCGAGCTCATCAAATCTTCAACGAACTTCTTATCTGCAGGTAGTAAGTGTGCTGCAGCCTTTGGATCACGTCTTCCAAGAATTGCTTCAATTTGCCGAAACTGCGCCGATTGAAAGCCGCTGGATGCCCCGAGGCGATCACGGAATGAATTAAATTGAAGTGGTGTCATCGTCTCAAGAATGTCTATCTGAGCAACGCATATCTTCATAATGGTCCTGATTCGACCAAGAATGGAGAGTGAGTAATGGGTATCACCTGATTCAAGACTTCTCTGAGCGGCAAGAAATTCGTGAATCAATTCTTTAAACCAGAGTTCATAGGTTTGATGAATGACAATGAATAATAACTCGTCATGCTCTGGGCCTTCTGAGAGAGGTTGCTGAAGTTTTAGAAGTTCATCTACTTTTAAGTAAGAGCTATAGGTCAGTGCAGCATCGTGATTTTCACTCATGTGACTCGAACCTGCCCTTCATCAATCTTTTCATATTGGCGGGTACTGACTAAATCTCTAATTCTTTGAAATCCGTCATAAACCTCAACATAGGAGTTAACCAAAGGCGAAATTGCAACTCTAATTGAATTTGGAGCGCGATAGTCTGGAATTACATTGGCATATTTGCGCAGCGCAATTGCGATTTTGCTTGCCTCTGGATGACAGAGAGAAATGTGGCCGCCGCGTTTACTTGCGGTCCTTGGCGTATTTAAGGTAAATCCAAGAGGCGCTAACCACTTTTCATAGAGTTCAATCATCATTTGAGTTCCGCTAGCTGCTTTTGCTTCGATTGCAGTAATTCCAGCCTCTTCAATCATCGCAAATGCGCTCTTTATGCATCGCAATCCCATCAGTGAAGGACTTGCTATTTGGAAACCTCTAATACTTTCAACCTTCTCAAAATTTGCACCCATAGCAAATTGATCTCGCTGGGCAAACCAGCCTTGAATTGGAACTTGCAGCTCTTTCTGGATTCCTTTTGAAACATAGAGCCAGGCAGGAGCGCCTGGACCTGAGTTTCCATATTTATAGGTGCACCCAACTGCAAGATCTACACCATTTCTATCAAAGTCAAGGACTACTGATCCAACCGCGTGAGCTGCATCCCAAAGCATCAAAGCGCCATAACTCTTTACTAATTCCGTAAGAGTTTTAATATCTTGTCTAGCACCTGATCTATATTGCACGACTTGAAGTGAAACTAAGGCCACATCATCTGATAGATAAGATTTAAGTAAATCTGGTGTTATCAATTCATTTTCACTAATGGCGCTATCTTCATTATTAATTGTGATCAGGTTCAAACCTAGACTCTTGGCAATTCCTTGCATGATGTAACGATCGGTTGGGAAATTAGCTGCATCAATTATCATCGTTTTTCTATTCGGCCTTGCCTTAATAGCTGCTAGCGCTAATTGATAAAGATTTACTGAAGTTGTATCACAGGCCAATACTTGACCCGGCCCTGCTCCAAGAGCGCTTCTACCAATCAAATCTCCAACCGTTTGAGCCTCATCAATCCAATGCTCCCAGCCGGTAACTACTTTTGGCCCCCACTCTTGGGTGAGAAAGTCGCTAATGGCTTTAACTGTGGCATGAGGTAGGCGGCCCAGAGAATTACCATCTAGATAACAAGTATCTGGATCAGTAATGACAAACTGATTTCGAAACTTACCTAACTCATCTTGAGCATCTAAAGCTTGCGCTTGGCTGCGTTCCATAACCTTGAGTCTAGGTCAGGAGTTAGGTTCTTGAGAAGTTGCCCTTAAAGGGGGAAGTTTTATCGAATGAAAGCGATAAGAATTTGTGTTCCAAAGAAGAGCACAATAAATGAGAGATCAAGTGCCACAGGTCCCATGCGAAGAGGCGGGATAAATCTGCGAATAAAACCGAGCGGTTTATCAGTAATCATGTAGATGATTTCAGCAACTGGAAGAATTATTCCCCTTGGACGCCAGCCCGGACGAAACATCCTGACATAATCCAGAATTAAACGAGCAAATAGCGCAAAGAGAAAGAGATTTAAAGCAAGAACAATCCAACTGCTGATATTTATCACAGCAGAATTAAATCAGCTCTGGTTAAAGAGGCTAGCGTTAGCAGCTGCCGTCTTATCTTCTGAACTGACCATCACATTTGGTGGCGAGAGAAGAAAGACTTTTGAAGTTACGCGCTCAATAGTTCCAGCATGACCGAAAACCAAACCTGATGCAAAGTCAATTAATCTCTTGCGCTCTGACTCTTCCATATCGCTAAGGTTCATGATTACCGGATTTCCTTCGCGGTAATACTCACCAATTGCTCTAGCCTCACTATAAAACCTAGGAGTAATAGTCACGATGCGATCGATTGGAGCAGCATCTACGCTCTTTGCAGCGCTAGTCATAGATGGAGCGACAGTTAGTGATTTGTTCTCACGCTTAACTGGGGCAACTCTGTTTTTAGGTGTTGCAACTTCGCTAGTTCCATCATCTTCGGTTAGACCGAGATAGTTGGTCATTTTTCTTAAGGCATTAGACATGGAAGAATTTTACTCGCCCACCCTTCTTGGGCCGAGGATTGAGCTGCCGAGCCTGATATGTGTCGCGCCATATTCCATTGCAATCTGATAATCCCCACTCATTCCCGATGAGATAAAGCCAGCATTTGGAGCGACTTTCAAAAGTTCTTGACTCAAATTCCTTAGGGTTTCAAAGCCTGGCCGAGGATCTTCATTTAGAGGAGCAACCCCCATCACTCCAACAATTTCTACTCCAGCAAGCTTTAGCAGGCTCTCAGCAAAGGCTTCAAATTCCTCTGCGCTTATCCCGCTTCGATTACTTTCTTGTTTGGCGAACTCTTCTGGATCTAAATTAACCTGAATAAAGCAGCTCTGCTTCTTGCCCATCTCCAGGGCTAGCTCTGAGATTTTAGATGCATGGCGTAGCTCATCAAGTGAGTGGATATAGCTAGCTACTGAAACTATTGCTCTTAATTTATTGCTCTGAATAGTTCCTTGAAAGTGCCAATCAATATCCTTTGGCAGAGCCTCTGCCTTAGGGCTCAACTCATTTTCTCGATTCTCTCCATATTGACGCTCGCCAAGAGAGTACAGAATCTCAAGATCGCTAATTGGAAAGTTCTTAGTAACAACTATTAACTCAACCCCAGGTCTTAACTCAGCACGGACATCATCTAAAGCGCGCTTTATCTCTATCTGCCTAGCGCTCATCTGATAATCACTCCTGCCTGCCTTCCAGTTTTGTTATCTCTACGAAAGGAGAAATATCCAGGGCTATGTTTACTGCACTCACCTCTTGAGCTCCAGGTGATTCCCCTGCTTTTAAGTATCGAAATTACCCCTGCCTCTAAATCAAGACATCTCTTACTCTCATCTGTTGCGCACTGCTCTATCTGGTCTACAACCTGGCGATATATTTCAAGACTTACCTGATAACAGGTGCCGCAAATTGACGCCCCAAGGAGCGCGCTGATCTGACTTGAAGTGATCCCATAACTTTCAAACTTATCTAGCGTTGCCTCTAGAACTCCTGCAATAAGTCCCTTTCTGCCAATATGCACCGCAGCGATAGCAGAGGGAGAGGAGAGGAGAAGTGGTATGCAATCTGCAGTTAAAACAGCAAGGGCGATGCCACTTCTTCTAGTAAATAAGGCATCGGCCTCTGGTTCATCTAGATAAGTAGAGCTTTCATCAATTTCAACAACTCTTGAACCATGAACCTGGTTCATAAAGAATAATTCGCTTCGCTTTATGCCAAGTTCTTTAGCCAGCAGATCTCGATTTGATTCAACAGTATTTGCATCATCGCCAACATGGAGAGCTAGATTAAAACTTTCAAATTCATTGCTACTTAAGCCGCCATGGCGCGAGGTAAAGAGCGACCTCGACATTTAACTGCTTACTACTTCATGAAATCAGGGATATCAATCTCATCTTCAGCCACTAACTCTTCAAAAGTTATCTTTCTTCTTGGAGTCACTGGTGTATCCATTGCAACAGCGATTGGATCATTTGCCGCAATTGGATCTGCTTGACCATTTAAGGCAGCAGTTGAGATCACTGGAACAGAGAGTCTCTTTGGCGCTCCCCCATCAAAGCCGGCAGCAATTACGGTAACTCGTACCTCATCACCTAGCGCGTCATCGATAACTGTTCCAAAGATAATATTGGCATCAGGGTGTGCGCACTTTGCAACCAGCTCTGCTGCCTCGCTAATTTCAAATAGACCTAAATCTGACCCACCAGCAATTGAGAGAAGAACGCCATGTGCTCCATCAATTGATGCCTCAAGTAGTGGTGATGAGATTGCAAGCTCAGCAGCTCTAGTAGCTCTTGCCTCACCTCTTGCAGATCCAATTCCCATTAGAGCAGAACCAGCGCCATCCATAACGCTCTTTACATCAGCAAAGTCAAGATTAATCAAACCTGGTGTGGTGATTAAATCAGTAATACCTTGAACGCCAGAGAGCAAAACTTGATCTGCTGTCTTAAAGGCCTCAGGTGCTGAGATAGAACGATCAGAGATTGAAAGAAGGCGATCATTTGGAATAACAATTAGCGTGTCAACTTCTTTTCTTAAGTTTTCAATTCCTTCATCTGCCTGCATCGCGCGGCGTTTACCTTCAAAACTAAATGGACGAGTTACTACGCCAACTGTTAGCGCTCCGGCATCTTTAGCAATCTTTGCAATTATTGGCGCTCCGCCAGTTCCAGTTCCGCCGCCCTCTCCTGCAGTAACAAAGACCATATCGGAGCCACGAAGTACTTCTTCAATTTCTTCAGTGTGATCAATTGCTGCTTGCTTACCAATTTCTGGCGCAGCACCTGCACCAAGACCGCGAGTTAATTTTCTTCCAATATCTAATTTCACATCAGCATCACTCATCAGAAGAGCTTGCGCATCAGTATTAATCGCAATGAACTCAACGCCTTTTAACCCCGCATCAATCATGCGATTAACTGCATTAACTCCGCCGCCACCAATTCCAACAACTTTGATGACTGCTAAATAATTCTGTGGTGTTGCCACTTTTTTCGCCTCTCTCCAAACCCTAATTCTCAACTTTAGACTTAGAGTTTCTGTTTACTCTGCGCGCAAAAGTAGTTGCGCAGCGCTCCTCTGGCAAAGACCGACACGATTAGTTAAGGAAATACTTTTCTATCGAACTGTTGGTTTTAATGGATCAATTAAATTGATTTTTCGAACTTTTTTATTCTCATCTTGCGCCAATAAACGCTCCAGTACTTCAACTTTTAACCCAAGATCATTGACGCTGCCCCAAGAGATTTCGATGTTGCGCCCTGAGTAGTTGGCAGAGGTTATGAAGCTGGCGTTATCTCTTGCGTTAATTCGCGTTAATTCAAATCCTCTTGGGGCAAGCTCTTGGTTAAATAGCTCTATCAACTCACGGGCCGCAGCCTTTAATTGGTTATCTGCCCCATCACTTGACCCAGCGGGCAGAGTTAACTCGGGTATCTGCTGCCAACTCTTATCTCCTGAGCTGATGGCCTGATCAATAGCCTGCCTAGGAAGATAGAAGTAATCAAGGTCTTCACCCATAAACCCAATAGTGACGCTCTGAGGACTCGTGGTTGAGGTCAGTCGGGCGATGGGAGTTCTTGAAATTATCTTTATTAGTAATTTGCCATTAATCAAATTTCGGTCCAGCTCAACATTTTCAACCCAGGCAAATTGACGGAGTCGATTAGCTATTTCTCGACGATCAACTCTTGCGATCTGATCTCCCAGTTTGACTACCGCAGGTGGTTGCGAGAGTCGATCTTCGACCTCTTTTGCAATGGACTTATCTTTTATATCAATTTTGATTTCTTTCACCACAAACACTTGGCTAAAGCCCAAAAGATATGCCAGAGCTCCAATGAGCAATATCGAAATAGGCAGAATTAATCTTGGATTCAACTTCATGCAATTAGGATTCGATTGCCTCTAGAATCAATTTACCTAAAGAGCTCACATCTCCAGCTCCTAGGGTAAGGATTAAATCGCCACTCTTGGCCATCTTTGCAACGGCTTCCACAACCTCTGGCATTGAAGGTTGATAGCTATGGTTGCTACTTGCCATTTCTTTTGAAATTAGTAGCGAACTAACTCCGGGGATCTCTTTTTCACTTGCAGGATAGATTTCAAGTAAGTATGTGTAATCAGATGCAGAGAGTGCTTTAGCAAATTCACTGGCAAATACTTGCGTTCTTGAGTATCGGTGCGGCTGGAAAACTGTCAGTACTCGCCCACTTTGAGCATAAATCCTTGCGCTCTCAAGGGTTGCCTTGATCTCTGTTGGATGATGGCCATAGTCATCAATGACTGTGATCCCCTTAGAAATTCCTTTGATTTCAAAGCGCCTTCTAGCACCGCTGAAGAGAGCTAGTCCTTTGATTAGATCATTTGCATTTGCGCCAAGCTCAAGGCCTGCCAGCAGGGCAGCGCAGGCGTTGAGTAGATTATGCCGGCCTGTAATGGCAAGTTCCATCTGCCCTAAAACTCTACCTTTATAACTAACTCTTGCCTCGGCGCTCTTTGGTTGCAGATGAATTCGATCTAGTCGTAGATCTGCATCGCTATCTATTCCATAGGTGGAGATAGAAATTGAAGAACCTTTCTTCTTCACTCGCTCCATTAAACGAAGTGCGCCAGGATCATCAATACATAGAACTAAAAAACCATCTGGCCTGATAGTGGCAACAAAGTCATCAAAGATCTGGTCAATTTGAGCAAGGGTTGCAAAGTTATCTACATGATCTAACTCAATGTTGGTAATTATTGCCCCTAGCGGTTTGTAGGCGGTAAAGGAGCCATCTGATTCATCAGCCTCAACGATAAAGGTATTGCCAGAGCCCTGATGAGCATTTGTTCCAGAGTTACTTACCGTTGCTCCAATTGCAAAAGATGGATCAAGGCCTGAATGCTGCAGAGCAACTGTCAACATTGATGTGGTGGTAGTTTTTCCATGAGTTCCAGCAACAGCTACAGAACGAGTACCAATCATTAGCTGCGCCAGAGCGGCAGCTCGCTCCAAAATTGGAATGCCCCGACTCTGTGCTTCTTCAAGCTCGGGATTGCTTGCAGGAATGGCGCTTGATTTAATAACTAGATCTGCGTTTTTTATATTCGCTCTACTATGCCCAATATGAATAGTGGCCCCAAGGCTTCGTAGGCCATTTAAAGTTGATGAATCTTGTAAATCAGAGCCAGATACTTCTGCTCCGCGCGAGGCCATAATTCTTGCAATGCCGCTCATTCCCGAGCCGCCTATGCCCACAAAATGGACTCGAGCTTTGCTCCAATCGCCAATCACTTGATTGCTCATTTAGCCCTATTTTCCTAGCAATATCTCTTGGGCAAGTTCTGCAATTCTCATGGCAGCCTTGGCATTACTACCTACTGATTTAGCCTGATACTTCTGGGCGCTTCTTAACGCTGCTGCAAGATTTTTATCAAGCCACTCTGCTGAAAAGTCATCATTTGAGACCATCATGGCTGAACCTTGAGCCACTAGAGCAGCAGCATTATCAAACTGTTCCCCATTGCCATGAGGCAGAGGAATAAGAATTGAATACTTGCCAAGAGAGGATAGCTCAGAGCAGGTGACGGCCCCAGATCTTGTGATTAGTAAATCAGCACTTCCATATATTGAAGCCATATCATGGAAGTAAGGCTGAGGAAGATAATTACTTGAAGCCTTTGGTAGTTCATTATTTATTCCAAGAGCATGAATAATCTGAACTTCTTGGTATTTATCTTGGTATCTTCTTAGAAAGTCTGCAATCACTGAATTGATATGAGTTGAGCCAAGAGAGCCGCCAAAGATAGCAACTACTGGGCGATTGGCATCAAACCCCCAACTCTGACAATTGAGTTGCTTGAAACTTGATTTGTTAGAAAGCTCTGCAAGACTATTTAGCGATTGGCGAATTGGCATTCCAGTTAAAACAGAACCTGACCATTGTCTTGCAACTTGTTCAAAGTTGACTGCAGTTACTTTAGCTAGCCGCCTTCCAAGGCGATTAGCTAGCCCAGGTTTTGCATTTGCTTCATGGACCAGAATTGGAATCTTTCGGCTAAAAGCTGCAAGGTATGCTGGAGTTGATACATATCCACCAAAGCCAATTACTAAATCTGACCCTTTTATTATCGATCTTGCTTTAAAGATTGCACCAATAAACAGAAATGGAAAGAGGAAGATTTTTGGAGAAATCTTTCTTGGAAATGAAGCCTTTGGAATGTAATGAATTCGATAGCCTCTCTTAGGAATCAAAAGTGATTCCAGACCACCTCTAACGCCTATGAATTCGCAAGATAGTTTTGAATCTTTTAGTAATAGCGCCTCGGCAACGGCTAAGGCTGGCTCAATATGTCCGGCCGTTCCCCCGCCTGCAAAGACCACACGCTGCGCCATGGGCTTTATCCTCTCGCAGTTCTTGCCGCCTTACGCTGGCGAATCTCTGAGGCAATTTGAGGGTCGCGTCGCAAAACCCCGAGTACATAGCCAAGCGCGATGAAGGTTGCAATAAGTGAGGAGCCGCCGTAGGAAATCAGTGGCAGCGTTACTCCAACTACGGGAATTACGCTAATTACCGTTCCGATATTAAGAAGGACCTGAACTGAGATCCAACATCCAATGCCCGCACAGACATAACGATCAAAAGAGTTCTGGGCATTAATTGCAACTTTAAATATTCCTAGAATCAAAATTCCAAATAGACCAAGAGTTGCTAGCGTTCCAAGTAAACCTAGCTCTTCTCCAATGACAGCAAATATGAAGTCGGTGTGAACTTCAGGAAGGCTTCCCCACTTCTGCTTACTACTTCCAAGACCGGTGCCTACTGCTCCTCCTGAAGCAAGTCCCATGATGCTATGGGCTTGCTGCCAACCAACGCCTTGATAATTCTCTTCTGCAAAGGGATCGAAGAAGGCCGAGAATCTATTCATACGATTAGCACTTGGCAGAATTAAGGCTGCAAACAACGCTGCAGCCCCCATTGCTAATAGGCCAAAGACTTTCATGGCAAGCCCTGAAATGAAGAGAATTCCTGCAACGATTCCAGTGACAAGAACTGCAGTTCCTAAATCTCGACCTAAAAGAATCAAAGCCATAACAAGCATAAAGCCTGGAATAATTAAGTTTGCTGGATTACTTGCAATCCCCTCGCTTGCTTTTTGATCATGGATACGAAGCCTTAAAGCGCACCAGAGGATTAAACCTAATTTTGCAAACTCACTGGGCTGCAAAGTAAAGCTTCCGATACCAATCCAGTTGGTATTACCACCAACAGTTTTGCCAATTCCGCCAATCTGAGGAAGAACTAGAAGGGCGCAGGAAACAACTAGTGAGACTTGGGCTATCGGCTTCCAAAGCTCATAGCGAAGTTTCATCGCTACCCATGCAAGCCCTGCTGCCAAAATAAGAAAAAGCGCTTGGCGAAGTACAAAGCTAAAAGAGTTGCCAGATTCTCGCAACGACTTTACAGATGAGGCGCTGAGCACCATAACCAATCCCAGCGAGGAGAGGGCGATAACTGAGCCTAAAATCAAGTAATAAGCAGAGGCGGGAGTTGCAAATAAAGGCTTAGATTTATTCATTAAATGCCTGCCTTGCTGCCAGAGTAAAACTCTCGCCACGATCGGCATAGTTCTTAAATTGATCCATCGATGCACATGCTGGAGCTAGTAGCACCACATCTCCACTAACAGCGATCTCTTTCACAATACTCATAACGCTGTGCATTACATCGATTCCTTTCAAGCTTAAATCAGTTGTATAGATAGCAAGATTCGGAGATTGCTTCAATAGCGCAGCTTTAATGATCGGGGCATCACTTCCAATCAATATTGCAGCCTTGATACGGCTCTTGCATCTTTGAGCCAGTTCATCCATAGCTGCTCCTTTAGCAAGACCCCCAGCTATCCAAATTGACTCCATTTGAGAATACAGCGCAGCAATGGCGGCATGGGGATTAGTTGCCTTTGAGTCATTAATGAAAGTTATTCCACTGTTTTTATGTACAACCTCTAATCGATGATGATCTAGTTTAAAGTTTCGTAGCCCCTGGGCTATTGCATCTGGTTTTGCTCCAACACTTCTAGCCAGCGCCGCAGCAGCCATCGCATTGGAAACGTTATGGCCAACAGAGGGGGTTACATCACCTAGCTCAAATAGTGCTTCAGCATCACCCTTGATAAAGGCGCGATCGACAATGATATTTTCAACCAGCCCAATCTCGCCCTTACTCGGAACTTGCAGTGAAATCCAGGTAATTGGCTTAGAAATATTTTTGCCGCTCTTTGCCAAATGCTGATCATCTTTATTGAGAATCACCAAATCTGCCAGTTCTGAGATTTTTAACTTAGCGGCCAGATAATTCTCAAAGCTTTGATGCCAATCGATATGGTCTTCGGCAATGTTAAGAATCGCTGCCGATTGAAAGTGAGCAAGATTGCTCCACTCTAATTGAAATGATGAAAGTTCTAGTGCCAAAATATCGGCATTTGATTTAACTACCGCCTCAATTGCGGTAAATCCCACATTGCCGCAGGCTTTTGCATTAATTCCTGATTCAACGAGCATTGATTCCAGCATTTGAATTGTTGTTGTTTTACCATTGGTGCCAGTTAGCGCTATCCAGCGCTGGTTAGGGTATATCTGCTCCTTGACCTTCCAGGCAAGGTCAATCTCGCTAATTAATTCAATTCCTGCTCCTCTAACCAGCGAGATTAAAGGATGATCAACTCTCCAGCCTGGAGAGACAACTGCAAAGCTAACTCCTCCCAGATCTTCGTCTTCCAAGGTGCGCTTGATTCCATTATCTTGAACCTTCTCATCAACTGAAATCACTGTTGCGCCATTAGATTTTAGGAATTCAAGAGTTGGCGCTCCAGTAACGCCCGCGCCAAAGAGAATGCACTTTGCGCCGCTTAGAGAATCGATAAAGCTTTGATTCACGCAACCACCCATTGAGCATAGAAGAGTCCGAGTCCTGCAGCTACGCAGAGTCCAGCGATAATCCAGAAGCGAATAACGATTGTGACTTCGCCCCAACCAAGTAATTCAAAATGGTGTTGTAGCGGCGCCATTTTAAATACTCTCTTGCCGCCGCTTAACTTGAAATAACTAGTTTGAATAATGACTGAGAGAGTAATAATGACAAATAGTCCGCCAATTGGAATGAGAAGTAGTTCTGTTCTCAATGTCATGGCAAGACCCGCTAACGCTCCACCTAGAGCAAGAGAGCCGGTATCTCCCATAAAAATTCTTGCCGGAGATGCATTCCACCATAGAAAGCCTGCGCAAGAGCCAGCAAGAGCTGCGGCTAGTACTGCAAGATCTAGAGGATCGCGTACGTTGTAGCAATTTCCACTGCCCACTACCTCGCAGCGCTGCCCAAACTCCCAAACACCAATTAGAACAAAGGCGAGAAATGACATCACTGCCGCACCTGTTGCCAAACCATCTAGGCCATCAGTTAAATTCACACCATTACTTGCGCCAAGCACCATCAAAATTGCTAGAAGAATTAATAGGACAATTCCAAGTTTTATCGAAGTGTCTTTCACCGTTGATAGATATTGCGACATAGGAGTAAGCCCAAGATCATCTGGAAATCTGGTTGCTAGATATCCAAATGCTCCAGCAACAATTCCTTGAGTAAGTAGCTTTTCTCTTGCCTTTAGGCCAAGTGAGCGCTGCTTTACAACCTTTAGCCAATCATCAAGATAGCCGATTAAACCGAGGCTTACTATTACACCAATTACTAATACTGCAGAAGTTGTTAAAGCTGCTCCTGTAAAAAGATGTGAAATCAAGTAACCAGCAATTGCCGCCAGAATCAGAATTACTCCACCCATGGTTGGTGTTCCACGCTTTGTGTGATGAGTCTTTGGGCCATCATCTCTAATCTGTTGGCCATAGCCTTTGCGCGATAGGAACTTGATAAATACAGGTGTGAGAAGGAAGCTAAGCAGAAAGGCCGTAGCCCCAGAAATTAAAATACCTCTCATTTGCTCTCTCCCTCTTGCTCACTCATAGCCTTTGCCTTAATTGCACTTGCTAATTCATCAAGGCCTTCAGCTCTTGATGCCTTAACAAGAATTACATCGCCTGGATTAAACTCTCTAAAGAGATCTAAGGTCTCTTGCCAGGAAGAAAGATACCTTGCGCTAGTTAACGAAGAATCAATTTTGCTCAAATAGGCTTTACTCTTTATTGCGACCAAGTAATCGATTCCTAGATCCGCAACTTTCTTACCAATTTCCTCATGCATTTGATCTGAATTATCTCCTAGCTCATGCATCTGACCTAGGAATGCCCAAGAGCGTCCACCTTTTTCTTGTGTCAGTAGAGCGAGCACATTAAGTGCTGCCTCCATACTTTCAGGATTTGCGTTATATGAATCATTAATCAGGGTTAAGCCATTAGCCTCACTTAGCTCCATACGCCACTTACTAATCGATTGATGATTGGAGAGGGCAGTTGCAATGCGAGATACGCCGATATCTAAAGCGTTAGCAATTGCTGCAGCAGCAAGGGCGTTGGAGATTTGATGTAAACCTAGAATCTGCAAGCCCACTGTCTGGCGCTCATTGCCGATTACTAAATCGAAGTGAGCAAATCCACCTCTAGCTTCAATATCTGCAGCGCGAACATCACATTTGGGGCTATCTCCGAAGGTAACTCTCTTTACCCCTTGAGCGCTCTCCATCTTTGGAGTGAAGGAGTCATAAGTTCCCAAAACGGCAACAGCGCCACTTTGTAAACCAGCAATTAACTCGCCCTTGGTTTTAGCAATCATTTCCTGAGAGCCAAATTGACCAATGTGAGCATTGCCCACCTTTAACACAGCGCCAACATCAGGGCTTGCAATAGCGGTAAGAGAGGCAATGTCACCACTATTTCGAGCTCCCATTTCCAATATGCAGTATTTGCTCTCTTTCGTGCAACGAAGAAGGGTTAACGGGACTCCAAGTTCATTATTGAAAGATCCAATTGAGGCAACAGTTTCTCCTTCAGCCTTAAGAATCGAAAGCAATAAGTCCTTAGTTGTTGTCTTTCCTTGGCTTCCCGTTATTCCAATAACTTTTAGGTCTATCAATTCTCTTCTTACATAGGATGCTAATTTAGCTAAAGCCAGCAATACATCTCCTACCAAAATGTGGGGAGTTGGAACCGGGCGATTAACGATACTTAGCGATGCTCCCATTGCGCTTGCATCAGATACGAAATCATGACCATCGGCTTTCTCGCCCTTTAGTGCAAGGAAGATATCTCCTGAATTAATCTGCCTTGAATCAAATTGAAAAATTGTTTTAGTTGTAATTTCAGCTTGGCCGTGGGCGCTGCCCTCCATAATCTGAGCCATCTGCTCTATCTTCATGTCAATCATAATTTGGCCTCGATGCACTTTTGCAAAACGTCTTGGTCACTAAAGGCATGTTTGACGCCCTTTATTTCTTGACCGGTTTCGTGGCCCTTGCCCAGAATTACTAAAATATCTCCAGCTTCTGCTCTCTCTACTCCATATTTAATTGCTGATTGGCGATCACTGATTACAGCACTTGGAGCAGAGAGCTTTAGTGATCCGGTCATCTCCTTTAGGATTTGCTCAGGATCTTCATCCCTTGGATTATCGCTAGTAAATATGGCGATATCACTTCCAGAAAGTAGCGCCTTTCCCATTAGAGGGCGCTTTGATTTATCACGATTACCGCCGCATCCAAGGATTGCAATTAACTTCGAGTTGGTATTTGCTCTAAGTGATGCAAGAACTTTTTCCACTGCATCTGGAGTGTGAGCGTAATCAACTAGAGCTAGGAAGTTTTGACCACAATCAATACTTTCTAGACGACCTGGAGCAGGCTTAAGAGTTGCTAGAGAGTCTCCAATCACAAGCGGATCTACACCACTATCAAAAGCAATCGCCATAGCCAAAAGAGCGTTATCTAAGTTGTGCTCGCCAATTAGGTTTAACTCACCTGATATCAATATGCCGCCAGTGCCTCTAACGTCTACGCGGTAGCCCTTTGCGGTGCTCTTTATATCTTGGTAGTACCAAATAGCTTTGTTGTTACTTCGAGAGATAGTTTTTGATGGCATTGAAATCTCTTCTGCGAGGCGAACTCCATAGGAATCATCAATGTTGATAAATGAGACCTTGCTGCGCGTGGAGTCAAATAACTTCTTCTTTGCTTGGTA
>CANNDP010000005.1 GCA_947503395.1 Actinomycetota bacterium | reverse complement strand
TAAGTAACTTCTCGATAGTCTGCAGCAACTTCACTCTTTGTATCTAGAGTTAAGATGCTCTTGGCCTGACTCTGCGATAGGCAGACTTGCGGTGATGAGCGAATTGTTGGTTCAAGGAGTGAAAAATCATCGCCAATCAGTGATTTAAACTCTTCATCAAGCTCTTGCGTTGTTTTAGTTATTAAGAGTTGTAGTTGCCCGCTATGGCCAGCGCTCTGGGCATAATCTTTGCTATTTAGCGCTCCCCGAAGCGAGAGAATTTCGGTTGTGCTGGGTAGCAGAATTAGATTTGCGACAGCCATAAAGTAGGTGGTAATTCTAGAAACTCCAGTTGGCGTATCAATTATTACTAGATCAAAGTTTTCTAGGAGCTCAGTTAGTTTTGCTTGCGAGATAGCTTGATCAATATCTAGAGCTAAGAGACGACTAGATGAAGCAATGATTGAGAAGCGCTCTCCGCTTTTTATTGTTGAGGCATCAAGTGAGAACTGGCCAGATAAGAACTCTTTAGTGCTCACTCTAGGATTTTCAATTCCGCAAGCAAAAGTTAGCCCGCCTGATGGATCTGCATCTATTACCAAAACTTTCTTGCCATACTCACTAGCAGCTACCGATATGCAATGAGCAGATGTGCTCTTACCCGCGCCGCCAGCGCTATTGGCTATAACTAGAACCTTCACTTTTCTGCACCAACTTGAGCAAATGCAAACTTCATTTCAGGAGTTTGTCTTAAACTTTCAGGGACTAAGAGAAGAGCGCTTCGAAGCGATCTAAGAGCAATATTGGTGGCAACATCTTGGCCAGGAAGTGTTGGCCAGCCATATAAAGATTTAGCCCACTTAGGAAGAGATGCTGCCGCAATGGAAGTAATGCCTCCCCATAGCGGCGCAATTGGAGTTCCAAAACGAAGAAGTGGAGGAAGTGGAGGAAGGGCGATAAATAACGCTGCTCGTTTGGCGTCATCGCTGGCAGAAAGCTGATCTTTAATATCTATGAAGTATTTTTCTAGTTGAGCAACGTTTCTTGGTACTTTTTCTTCATCAATACCTACTAAGCGAGCAAATATCACCATCTCCTCTAGATATTGATCACGCTCTTTTTCGCTCAAAACAAGTCCTGAGCGAAGCGCTGTATCTAGAAAAGAATCAACCATCGCCATATGAACCCAGAGCAGAAGCCTTTGATCATCAAGTTTTAACTTCTCATGAACTCCTCTGACTCTTGCAGCTAACTTTTCGGCTTTTTCCTTGCTAGCAAAGGTAAGAGTTGCAACATAATCTCCAGTTCTCTCAAGCCTTCCCCACGCATCTTCACGGAAGTTGGAATGTGCTGCCACCCCGGCCATCGCCTCAGGATGCAGCGCTTGCTGGAGAAGCGCTCTAATTCCTCCCACAAACATTGAAGGATCTGAGTGGATTTTCCAGGTTATGGAATCAGAGGAAAAGAAACCTAAACTCATGAGGCAAAGAGATCCTTGATTCCAGTCATTAGCATCTCAAATGCAATTGCCGCAGTTAAAAGACCTGCAATTTTTGCAAGGAGTGCCACTCCAGATTCTTTTATGATTTTCACAATGCCAAGTGAGAACATCAAAGTAACTCCAATTATTAAGTGCGCTCCTAGTACCGCAAGTGAAAGTGCGAAAGTCATAGAAGTGTTGGAAACTTCTTGACTAAAGAGCATGATTGTCACAATTGCGCCAGGGCCTGCTAGTAGTGGTGTTCCAAGTGGCACTAAAGCCAAGTTCTTCGGAATCTTTCCACCGCCACTAAAGTCGCTTCCCTTTAGTAGATCAAGTGAGACCAATAGAAGAAGTAATCCCCCAGCCCCTCTTAGCGCCGGCATAGAAATCTCTAGATAATCAACTATAAATTGGCCAAATAGGGCAAATAAAGTAATAACAAATAGTGAAGTGCCAGCAGCTTGCCAGGCAAGAAGAGTTCTCTGCCGGCGAGTGCGATCGCCTAGAACAGATAAAAATATTGGTGTAGCACCTGGCGGATCTAAGATCACAAGTAGAGTTACAAATGCCTGCAAGCCAAATGTAATTGTGCTGATATCACTCATCGCTTCACAACCCTTCTCTGATTTGCCTTTGATTCAAGATGGGCCCATTGTTCAGGATTTGTGGTGAATTGCGCCAATCGGTTTAGTTTGCCATCGCCGTGATAATCACTAGAGCCAGTAATAACAAGGTTTCGCGCGATTGCAAGTGAGACTAGCTCAGCTTTCTCACTCTCTGAGTGATCTGGGTGATCAACTTCAATTCCATCAAGCCCGGCAGCAATTAAATTATCAAATGCTTCTACCTTAAGAGTCTTGCCACGTTTTGAAGCAAATGGATGAGCAATTACGGCAACACCTCCAGCCTGCTTGATTAGCTTTATTGCAGCCTCTGGTGTTGGAGAATAGTGATTAACGTAGTACTTAGATTTATTATGTAAGAAAATTTCAAATGCTTCTTGGCGAGATGCCACATGCCCCTTAGCAACTAAAGCATCAGCTAGATGAGGCCGGCCGAGTGTGGCATCACCAGTTCGCATGGCATAGACCTCATCTATGCTTATTTCAATTCCAGCTTCATTTAGACGAGTAATTATTTTCTCCATGCGAAAGAGACGATGCTCTCTTGTCTTATCAAGTTCATCAATTAGCCCTTGATGGCTTGCATCAAATAGCAGACCGAGCATGTGAATGCTTAGACCATCTTCATCTTGGCAAGAAATTTCAGAACCTAAAACTAATTCCATACCAGAACCAGAGGGATGATTAAGCAGCGCATTAGATGCTTCCTGCCAACCGCGGGTAGTGTCATGATCTGTTAGCGCTAAGACCCCAATACCTGCCGCAATTGCCTTGTCGATTAACCCAGATGGCGTATCAGTACCATCACTTGCATTGGTATGGGTATGTAAATCAATAAGCATGAGGGTAAGGCTACCCTTTTTCTTCATCCTTGCTACGCATAACAAATATCGCACACCCGACCAATAAAAGAATCAATCCTGGAACAGTTCCAAGTGGAGGTAATTGATCTAGCCACCAGAAGGCAAGAAGAGCGCCAACTGGAACTTCAAAGAAAACAATTAAGGAAACAATTGCTGGCGATACTCTCTTGAGTGAGAAATTAAACATTGTGTGGCCAAGAATCTGTGCTCCCAAAATAAGCGCAAGCAATAACCACCATTGCTTGGCTTCAAAACCCATAAGTTGCACTCCGCTGATCAGGGCAATCGGAAGTGCTGTTAGCGAACAAGTTAAGTAACATAAAGTGGTATAGGTCGAAGTTGCTAGCGTTTGTTGCGCTTTTGAGCCCAACAAAACATATAACGCAGCAAGAGCAGCGCAGATGATTGCCGCTATATCTCCAATGAAAGCTCTAGTTGAAATCTGAAAATCAACTCCAGTAATGATTAAAACTCCAATGAAGCTAATAACCATTCCAATCCAAGCTCGCCTTGGAATATGGCCGCCAAGTTTTTTCACAAAGTAAGCAGCAAAGATTGGTTGAAGGGCGGTAAGGGCGGTTCCTGCCGCCACAGTGGTGTATCTCATTGCTATAAAAAATCCAATAAAGTGAAGTGCTAGAACAAATCCTGCTGCCATTGACCAGGCAAGACCTCGACGATTTTCACTCTTTAACCACTGACCATTTCTCAAAGCAAAAGGCGCCATGATTAGCGCTCCGCCCAGGTTTCGCCAAAAAATTAGAGTGATAATTGGCATCGCGCTCAAAGCAATTACCGGGCCTGAGGTTCCAATTCCAATTACTCCAAGAAGCAATAATGGAATATCGCGACCGCTAGGCATCTGAGTATGGTTTTGATCGCGCACCGGCTCAACTTACTATCCGATAGCCTTGGGCCATGGAGGTGCCTGATGCGAACAGAGGAATTAACCCGAGTATTTTTAGCCAAGCTCGCTGGTACTCCCGTATTTGATCCAAATGCCGATCGCGTAGGAAAAATACGCGACGCTATTGCATCTCTGCGAAAAGACAACCTGGCTCCCCGAATTTTAGGTTTTATTGTAGAAGTCCCTCAAAGACGTAAAATCTTCATTCCAATTACTCGGGTTACATCAATTGACGATGGTGGCGTATTCATAACTGGCTCTTTAAATATTCGCCGCTATCAACCTAAGCATGGTGAAATTGCACTACTTAGTGAGTTACTTGATCACAAAACACGCCTCATAGAAAACGGTAATGTCGTAGTTATTGAGGATATTGGGATGGAGCTGCGCGATAACAGAGATTGGTATGCCGAGCATGTGCATGTTCAAGAAAAATCTAAGTCTTTTGGGCGTCGTTCAACTCAAACACTTTCTTGGAGCAGCGTTGAAATAGAAGTTTCATCTCACATTCCAGATTTAAGCTCGCCAACTGAAGATATAGCTCTACTGCCTGCTCAAGATATAGCCGCCGCTCTTCGCGAGCTTGATCTAAGTCGTCAGAGAGAAATTGCGCATACTTTAGATGACGAAAAATTGGCTGATGTTCTGGAAGAGATGGATGATGCAGATCGCCTTGCCCTGGTTTCACTCCTAGAAGGCGAGCTAGTTGCCGATGTTTTAAGTGAGATGAATCCTGATGATGCTGCCGATGTTCTCAAAGAAGTTGGAAGTGAAAAAGCCGAGAGTCTCTTAAACCTTATGGAGGATGAAGGAGCTCAAGATGTTCGACGCCTCATGGCATACGAGGATTTCTCTGCAGGCGGCATGATGACTACAGATCCAGTAATCCTTTCTGGTGATTCCACTGTGGCCCAAGCACTAGCAGTCCTTAGACAGAAAGACGTTTCTGCTGCATCTGCTGCCCAGGTTTTCGTCTGTCGTGCACCGCTTGAAACGCCTACTGGAAGACTAATAGGAGTAGTCCACATGCAGCGCTTACTTCGTGAGCCTCCTGCGCTGTCCCTAGCGATAGTTGCTGAGAAAGAGACAAATGCAATTTCTGCAGATACACCTCTAAATGATGTGGTTCGCCATCTTGCTAACTACAACTTACTTGCAGCTCCCGTAGTTGATGAACATGATCGCTTACTTGGCGCTGTAACTGTTGATGATGTACTTGATCACCTATTGCCTTCAAATTGGCGCAGAAGTGAGGCAGAAAAATGACAATGGCTGGTAAGTCAAAACTTGAAACTCCAAGAGAGTCTCGTCGCTCCCTGCGTCCTAATTATGATCCTGAAGTAATTGGTCGCGTATCAGAGGCCTTTGCTCGCTTTATCGGCACCGCACGTTTCTTGGTTTATATGACAGTCTTTGTCGCAACCTGGATTGTCTGGAACTTTGTTGCTCCAGAAAACCTGCGCTTTGATGAATATCCTTTTATCTTCCTCACATTTATGCTTTCACTACAGGCCTCTTACGCTGCTCCACTGATTCTGCTTGCTCAGAATAGACAAGCTGATAGAGACCGTGTTACCTCTCAAGAAGATCGTGACCGCGATGAGCGCAACTTGGCAGTTACTGAATTTATGGTCAGGGAGATTGCAGCTATGCGTCAAGAGCTATTAGCCGACATCAAAGAAATGCTTGATGAGAAATTAGGTAGCGACCCCAAGGGGAACGCCAAGTAGAGATTTCTTTCGCTTTGTTAACTGATCAACGATTTCAAAAAAGCCCTTAGCTGCATCTGATTCTGGATCTCTAAAGACTATTGGTGATCCTTCATCTCCGCCTTCGCGGAGCTTGATATCAAATGAAATCTGAGCAAGTAGCGGAACATCTACTCCCACGAGTTGGCTTAATCTCTTTGCAGTCTCTTGCCCTCCACCTTGTCCAAAGAGTGCAACTTGAGCTCCACTTACCGGATCTGTATAGGCAGACATGTTCTCAATTACTCCGATTACATGTTGTTTCAGTTGGTGAGCAATTCGCCCTGCTCGCTCAGCAACTTCAGCAGCTGCAATCTGTGGGGTTGTCACCACGATAATTTCTGATGCTGGAATTAGCTGACCAAGAGATATCGCAATATCTCCGGTTCCTGGAGGCAGATCAAGGAGTAAGAAGTCTAGATCTCCCCAATATGCATCACTTAAAAGCTGTTCTAAAACTCTATGAAGCAGTGGGCCGCGATAAGCAACCGGATCTGCGCGATCTGGTTTGAACATCTCAATTGAAACTACCTTGATTCCATTGGTTTCAACTGGAATAAATGTCTGATCGATAGCTGTAGGTCTCTGCCCTTCAATACCTAAAAGCCTTGGAATTGAGTGTCCATAGACATCAGCATCTAGAACTCCTACTTTAAAGCCTCGCTTACTAAGCGCTGCCGCAAGATTTACAGTTACTGATGACTTTCCTACCCCACCTTTGCCTGATGAGATAGCCCAGACTCTAGTTAAGGAATCAGGTTGGGCAAATGGAATGAACTTCTCCCGCCCGCCACGTAGCAGCTTTTTTACATTATCTCTCTGGGCTTCATTCATTACGCCAAATTCAAGTTCAACCTTTTCAACCCCAGCAACTTTAGTAACCGCGCCACTAACATCACTTTTTAATTTATCTCGCATAGGACATCCTGAGATAGTTAGCAATATCTTGATTTTTGCTAGCCCACTATCAAAATCAACACTTTCAACCATTCCTAGATCTGGAAGAGGTCTGTGAAGCTCAGGGTCAGAGACAGTTGCAAGAGCGCTATGAATCTGACTTATTACTTCATCTCTTGAAAAGCTCATAGTAAATCTGGATCTATTTTGGCAGCCTCATCAATGACTTTTTTACTTGCTTTAGCCTGACTCTTAAGGTCATTTGCAAGTGGCTTAACATCATCTAAAGCATTTCCTAATACTTTCTGGGCTAATTTCTTTGGAGTTAAATCGCTAACTTGAAGATCTTCGAATCCAGGTCCTAGATTTTCTTTTAACTCGCGTGAGGCATAGGTTGTGAAGTTTCGAACCTTATGAATAAATCTGGCAAAATCCTTTGCTGCCTCAGGCAATTTATCTGGACCAACTAGAAATAAGCCTAGGATTACTAAACCTAGAAACTCGCCCATTCCAATGCCGAACATGCACCTATCCTATTCTTTAATTAAATCTTCGTCGCAACCATTACGCCATCGCCAACTGGCAGCAACATTGGAAGCCAGAGGGTTGCTGAGTCCTTAATCACCTTAATAACTTCTCGATAGGCAACGCTATCTTCATCTCGCTGTGTTGGATCAGCAACCTTTCCAGAGAGAAGTGCTCTATCGATGACTAATACTCCGCCTGGGCGAAGTGAGCGATGAGCATTCTCAATTCCATCAAGTAAATCTCCGCTCTTTCTCATAATAAATATGTCATAGAGGCTATCGGCCAGCTTTCCTACAATTTCTCGGGAGTTTCCAGTAATTAAGCGATATCGGGATGAATTTATCCCCGCCTCATCAAAGGCTTGCTTTGCTAACTTAGCATTCTCAACTTCATCATCAATTGATGTTAATAGCCCCTTTGGACTCAGCGCTTGGAAGATCCATAAACCACTAACCCCAGCCCCTGTTCCAATTTCAACTATTGAGCTAGCTCCTATCAAATGAGTGAGATAGCGAAGCAGCGATCCAACTGCTGGGGTGGCATCGTAGGTGCCAATTTCTTGCCCTCTACTTCTAGCTTTTTGAATAATCTCTGTCTCTGGAATAAAAGTATTGGAAAATGCCCGCATATCTCCGCGTTCAGGAAATAGCTTCTCCGTGAATCCCTTATCCCCGATGCCTGACATTAGAGCGTAGCTAGCCACTGGGTGAGAAGGCGAACTCCATATCCGGTTCCACCTTTTACATTTTCTCCTGCATCAACTTCAGATCTGGCAGGGCCAGCAATATCAAGATGAACCCATTTGCGCTTACCAACAAAGTTTTCTAGAAATAGCGCAGCAGTCACTGAGCCGCCTTGAAACTTAAACTTATCGGCAGTGTGATTAAAGTCTGCGATATTGCTCTCTAAGGCTACTGAATAATCATCGATTAAAGGCATATGCCAGATTTGATCTCCTGTGTAATCACCAATGTCAGAGAGTTTTCGAGCAAGTTTGTTATCTCTTGTGTACATCGCGCCGTAATAGCGGCTAAGCCCGATATATGAAGCTCCAGTTAGGGTTGCTACATCAATTAGATAATCTGGATCTAGATTCTTATCAGCATAAGCAAGGCCATCTGCCAGCACTAATCTTCCTTCAGCATCAGTGTTTATTACCTCAACTGTCGTTCCGCCATAATGAGTAATCACATCAGATGGGCGAGTTGATGTGCCTGAAAGCGAGTTCTCAGCAAGCATTAGTAGCGCTGTGATTCGAACATTTAATTTTAATTCTGCCGCAGCAATTGTTGCCATTAACACAACAGCTGCCCCAGCCATATCGCTTTTCATTGCAGTCATTACGTCATAGGGGCGCTTGAGAGAAACTCCTCCAGTATCAAAGGTGATTCCCTTACCGACTAGGACCACATGTGGCGCTTTCTTTGATCCCTTTGGCTTATAACTTAACTCCACAAATCTTGGTGGGTTCTTCGCGCTGGAGTTGCCAATAGCGCTAAGCCCGCCAAACTCTGCCAATTGGCGACCAGATTTAATCTTTAGAGAGAGCGTGGAGCTCTTTGCAAGGGATTTTGCTTGAGCAGCCATCCAAGCTGGGTTTTTAATATTAGAGGGAGTCTGTATTAGATCGCGCGCCTTCCAGGTTGATTTAACTAGCACTCTTGCGCGCTCTAGGACTTCGGCGAAATCTCCTACTAGCGTGATCTCTGGAGTTAGGCTCTTTGTGCCACTCTTCTGAGTCCAAATATAAGTAGCAAGGGCCGAGGAGATAAAGTGAAGTTGAGCATCACTTTCCTTTTCAACTAAGAAGGAGAGAAGCGAGGAGTTACTAGCCTTTATCTTTCGACCAATAGCTGCTGATGCTCTGCGAATGTGAGAATTAGTTGAATCACCAACTCCAACAAGGAGAATGCGAACTACATCTCCACTTGCTTGCAATACTGGAACATCAATTACTTCTCCAGCTTTACCAGTAACAGTTCCGCCATTTTTCTTAATCTCATCTTTGACTGAAATTGAATAAATCTTTTCAATGCTCTGTATGATTTTTTTACTTAAAACGATCTCTATTTCAGGTTCTTCTTTTGATTCTTTTGCTTTTATTGGAAGAGCGATATGAGAAAAATCTTTAAAGTATTTCTCCGAGATTTCCCCCGGAAGTTTTACCGTTCCGAGTTTCGGAATCGGTAGGTTCATTTCTTAAGTAGGGAGATTGACATATTCAATACATCAGCAAGGTTTCGAGCCTCTTCTTGATTTAGCTCTACTACCAAGCGGCCGCCACCCTCGAGCGGGATTCGCATCACTAGGCTCCGGGCTTCCTTGGTTACTTCCATAGGTCCATCGCCAGTGCGGGGTTTCATGGCTGCCATCGATTAGCCTTCTCTCTAAATCAATCCTTGAAAGATCTTTTAGCCTTAAGTCCCAGCTCCAAGCTGGGAGAGGGAATTATCCCTTATCTAGCTCCCTTGTGGGAAATTGAAAGCCGAGCTCATTCTCATCCGTCCAGAGGCCAATACCACCGTAATTGCCCGCGTAGGAGCCCCTATTTTCTCTGAAATTTCCTCGATGCTATATCTCTTTATGTAATAAAGGGTAAGCACGATCCGCTCTTCTTCAGGAAGAGAGTCGATGAACTCTTCTAAGGTCTGGTTCTGCTTACTCACAAGGCTAAGGCTACTGCCGATGGCGCCCCTTCAGTTGTTAAATCCTCGCGCAAACTTAGACAATGAGTAATTCACAGCCAGCAAGATTCCTGGTTTTATCAAGGCAAGAATCGCAGTTGGGGCATCAATTCGTTCATACCAATCAAATCTAGTTTCACTGGGCGCTATCTCGATTAAGCGAAATTCTCCAATTCCTTTAATCCAACGACCATAGTGATCAACAGCGCAGAAAGTCTCTGGGTTCCAAGCCGTTATTTTCATCTCATCCCAGATGCCAATTTTTCCAATTCCAGTAAATGCAGAAATTGTTGTTCCGATACTAGAGATGCCATCTTTTTCAGCACTTGAATTTACCTTTGTTAAAGCCATCCACTGACCTTGACTCTCCCAATCAACTAACTTCTTCCAAACTTCACTAATTGGCGCAGAGATAGTTACGCTGGCTCTAAAGTCAGCAATCTTAGATTTACTCTTCATGCTCACGAAGTCACATGCTTTATCGCACTATCAATAGTGCTACACCAAGAAACTAACTCATGTTGACCTGGTTTCATAAAGTTCATTGCAGTTAAGTCATCGAGGGCTAAACGAAGCGAGCCATAGACTCCGCTTGGATCTAGAATTGCAATTGGCTTGTTGTGAAAACCTAAATATCTTCCCACCCAGATTTCCAATAACTCCTCTAGTGTGCCAATTCCACCAGGAAGTGCGATAAAACCATCGGCTAAGCTTTCAATTAGTCCTTTACGTTCGCGCATATCTTTTACTACATGCATCTGGCTAGAGTCATGATCGATAAATTCCACACTCATTAGCCGCTCTGGAATAACTCCAATTGTTCTGCCGCCATTTTCTCTAGCGCCCTTTGCCACCTCACCCATTACCGATATTGCTCCGCCGCCCCAGACCAATTCATGGCCTAATTTGGCAAGGGATGCCCCCAATTCAAAGCCAAGCTCTAGATTCTCTGTTGAAACTAGAGTCGATGATGCGCAGTAGACGGCAACTTTCATAGCCCCACTCTAAGCCAGATTTTTTCTATCGCTTACTCTGGGCAAGTGCTAGCCAATAGTTGATAGCGTTGGACTGTGAGCAATGCTAACTCGGCATATGGTTATGGGATTTCAACCATTGCAAAAGATGGATCAACCCTTGATACCTACTTTCACCAGTTAGGTCTTGGCGCAGCTGAAGAAAGCAGAGTTGATTTAACAAGCCTTGAAGGGGCAGATAACGAGCGAGAGATAACTCGAGCCCTAGTAAAGACAGAAATTGAGCTAGATAAGCCGCCGGCAAGTGTTGCGGATGCCTACTTGCGATTACACCTACTCTCTCATCGTTTAGTTAAACCACATGGATTATCACTTGAAGGAATTTTCTCAATTCTTAACAATGTTGTTTGGACTTCCCATGGGCCCTGCGCTATCGCTGGATTTGATCAGGTGCGTTTAAAGCTGCGTGCTAAATATGGCTATCTTGCAATTTACGGCGTAGATAAATTTCCAAGGATGCTTGATTATGTTGTTCCAGAAGGCGTGCGAATTGCGGATGCAGATCGCGTAAGACTTGGAGCTTATTTATCACCTGGAACAACGGTGATGCATGAAGGCTTTGTTAACTTCAATGCTGGAACTCTTGGCTCATCAATGGTTGAGGGCCGAATCTCTGCAGGAGTTGTTGTCGGCGATGGCTCTGATATCGGCGGCGGAGCTTCGATTATGGGAACTCTAAGTGGGGGCGGCAAAGAAGTAATCTCTATTGGTAAGCGAACACTTCTAGGAGCCAATTCAGGACTTGGAATTTCACTTGGTGATGATTGCGTTCTAGAAGCTGGCGTCTATTTAACTGCAGGATCAAAAGTGCTTCTGCCAGATGGCAAAGTAGTCAAAGCAAGAGAGCTATCTGGCGCTAATTCCCTTTTGATTCGTAGAAATTCCCAGAGCGGCGCACTTGAAGCACTAAATAAAAGTGGAACTTGGGGCGGCTTAAATAGCGTGCTGCACTCGAATTAAATTAGACAGTATTTAGATCGTTCAACAATATCTGGCAGACACTCTTTAGCAATAAAAGGTAGCTTCACAATTGCCTTTGTGTTATGAATCCAGGTTGATGGAAGTTTTACTCTAGCTCTAAAGAGTTCTCCAGTTAGTGTTGCCGTTGCCCCAGTACTTGAAATTCCTGTAATTGAGCTGATGCTTTCAGTTTGAGTTCTGGAGTTAATGGTAAATGACACAACATCAGGCAGCAGAAATGCTTGCGCCATGACGCTCTGTGGCACAAACCTCGACCAAAGTGCATATCTGCGATTAATTGTTGGATCTAAACTCCATGGATCCGGAACTCCATTTAGGTAAGGAAGTGGACTTCCCCAAACATCAACAACATTTTGAGTCACTCCTCCACTTGATGAAAAGTAAAAGGCTTGAATTGGCTTGCCCTCAAGGGTTACTACTAAAGCATTATTCTCATCAACAAAGGTTCGATCAACGGCCTCTCGCCATTTAATTCCATAGATTGCCTCCGTTTCTTTGGCATAACCCACAAAATTCTGATCCACAGTGGTGTTGTAAATATTGCAATCGCACTCAACCCTAAGCCTAGATAATTTGCCTAGGGCATAAGTTCTTGCTGCTATTGCTTGTGCTTCAAGGGCGGCAGCTGGCCAAGAGGAAGGGACTTCACCTAGTCCATAGAGATACTCATCATGAAGCCTTAAGGTATTAGTTACTGCTAGGTATGAGCTAAGAAGATTGGTTACGCTCTTAAAGACTATTTGACCATATTTATATTGCGTAGCAATTGCACCATTGGTTAGAAGCGCAGTTGTAGTTGCGCTATCCCACCGAAGAGTCCAAGCAGGTGCAGGATTGATTGCAGCATATTTTGCTGTAGGAGATGAGAGAGCTGGAACTACATTTCCTGCAAAGTTTGTAAAGAGAGCAGTTGTATCACCTGGATATATTCCAAATGGCTCAGGACTCTCACTCATTGGAATATCACCTTGATAAAGGCGAATCTCGCCAGTTAAACCAACTGTATTAAAAGTTACTGATGATATTAAGTTGGCGATATTTACTCTTATAAGTTGATCATCTGGATAAGCAGTTACTGCAGTGCCTGGGTAGTAATAGTTAAGTATCTCGACAGCAGTCTTTGATTCAAGTGCCTGACCGCGCGCTCCAATCTGACTCATTCCTACGCCATGGCCATAACCTGAGCCGAAGAAACGAAAATCAGTAGGTATTAGCGTCCGTGCGTGAGCAGGAGAAATTACGTTTAGCCCTAAAGAGAAGATAAGCGATAGGGAAGTAAGGAGAAACGCTCTTTTCTTCATATTTCTTAGGGTACCGCAGCGTTAGGAAATTAGTCGGTAATTAGCTTTCTTGGTGAGGTAATGAAACCAAATCCCCAGCAAAAATGCATGAAAATCAAAACAATTGGTAAGTAAATCCTCTGGGCTAGACCTTTTCCAATAATTAATGAAGCCAAAGTAATTGCGCCTAAATAAGAAATGATTGGAATTAAAAACAGTGATGAAACAAACAATGCTAGAACTAAAGAAACAACTTGCAGTATCAAGTTTGAAGGTGGGGCTAGATAGCGAAAATTAATAGTCCGACTATGTTGACGTACTACTGCTCTTCTCCATCTTCCATATTCAAAGTATTGCAAAGCAAGTTTCTTTAGCGAACCTCTTGGGCGATAAATAACTTTTAGCTCAGGGTCGAAATAAACTACGCCACCATTTTTTCTCAAGCGATAATTTAACTCCCAATCTTGTGCCCTGGTAAATCTCTCGTCATAGCCACCAACTGCATCTAATGCACTCTTTTGAAATACTCCTAGATACACAGTATCTGTTGGGCCAGCCTCTCCCCCGATGTGAAATCTTGAAGATCCAACCCCAATTGGTGAACGCATTGCGACCGCTACTGCTTTTTCAAATGAGGTGGTTCCTTGAGCAAACATAATGCCACCAACATTTACTGCTCCAGTTTCTTTCAAAGTTTCGACCGCTTTTTTAATATAGTCCTTATCAATTTCTGAGTGCCCATCAATGCGAACAACTATTTGATTCTTTGCCATCTTGAGCGCAGCATTTAAACCACTTGGAGTTCTTCCTGAAGTATTTTCAAGGACTGTAATTCTAGAATCTTGTTCTGCTAACTCTTTTGCAATTTGCCATGTCTGATCTGTTGAAGGTCCTACCGCCAAAATTACTTCTAGCTCGCCTTGATAGTTTGAAGATAGAGCTGCTCTTAGTGCAGCGCGCAGATGAAGTGCTTCATTGATTACTGTGAGAATTATGGAAACAGGTGGGTAATTGGCTAGGTGAGCAGTATTACCTTGCTCAAGTGGGCTAGTCATAACGTTCAAACGCTATCGCTTCATTACTCTTGCCTCTGTGAAATCCCCTCGGGCAATTCGTTTCTTCACCATAGCCTCGATAGCTATTGTGGGGATTTCGGCTATCTCCTGGGCCGGTCTGGGACGAATTACAGCAGCGATCCCAAGAGTTGATGCCTTTGCAGGCCTAGAAAATCGTCCAAAGAAAGAATCTTCGGCAGTTAATTATCTAATTGTTGGTTCTGACACTCGAGAGGGATTGAGTCGAGAAGAGATTAAGCGGTTAAGAGTTGGTGGTACTGATGTTGCGGCAGGCAAGAGAAGTGACACGATGCTACTTATACATATCTCAAAGAAGCGAGATAAAGCAGCAATTATTTCTATTCCTCGTGATAGTTATGCGCTAATACCAGAACATAATAATTCTCAAGGCAAAGTAATTCCTGCTGCTTATTCAAAGATTAACTCGGCCTACAACTGGGGTGGTGCGCCGCTATTAATTGAAACTCTTGAAAGTATGTCTGATTTAAGAATTGATCATTATGTTGAACTTAACTTTGTTGGCTTCGTACGTATGGTTGATGCCCTGGGAGGCGTTGAGATTTGCACAAAGAAGGATATTGATGATCCTAAGAGCCATTTAACCCTTCCTGCAGGAACACATGTATTGGATGGCGTTGACTCCTTAAAGTTTGTTAGAACTAGAGTCTTTGATGGTTTAGGTGATTTAGGAAGAATGAAGAGACAACAGGAATTTGCTGGCGCTATGCTTCGTAAAGCAACTAGCGCTGGAGTATTACTAAATCCAGTAAAGATGGTTGATTTTATAAACTCTGCTCTAGATAGTGTTGTTACAGATGAAGGATTAAGTCAAGGTGACTTACTAACTCTGGGAAAACAGCTACGAAATCTCTCAGCAAGTAACGTGAGAACACTTACTATTCCGTTGCAGTATTACAACTACAGTAAGAATGGAGTAAGCGCTGCAGTGCTCTGGGATCCAGTCTTAGCTCCCGAACTCTTTGAAAGAATTAAAAATGATGAAGCTTTGATTGAAGAGGTAAGGCCTGATCCATCCTCATCACCTACCACCATCAATAAATTTAAGAGTGGAACTGCCGCTGATAACCCTTGTAGCGGCTAGTATTTGGCAGTTATGTTGAAGCTCTCAGTAATCGGAACTGGCTATCTTGGCGCAACCCATGCCGCAGCTATGTCCTCCCTTGGCTTTGAAGTTGTTGGAGTTGATGTAGACCAAAAGAAGATCGAACTTCTCAATCAAGGCAAAGTTCCATTTTATGAACCAGGCCTCGAAGATCTTCTTCTGGCAGAGGTAAAGTCGGGGAGATTAAAGTTCACCACAGATTTTGCTCAGATAAAAGATTGCGACGTTCACTTCATCTGCGTAGGAACTCCTCAGAAAAAAGATGGCTTAGCTGCAGATCTAACCTATGTTGATGCATCTATCGCATCTGTTGCGCCCCATGCTAAAGCTGGCTCTCTGATCGTTGGTAAATCGACAGTTCCAGTAGGAACTGCAGGTCGCCTTGCAGAGATGTTAAGAAAAGTAAATGAGAAAGTGGAGTTAGCCTGGAATCCAGAATTTTTAAGAGAGGGTTTTGCTGTTGAAGATACACTAAGGCCAAATCGATTAGTTGTAGGGGTTACTTCAGATCGAGCCGAAGAAACTTTAAAAGAGGTCTATGCCTCACTTCTTAAAGATGGAGTGCCTTGGATAAGGGCAGATCTACCAACCGCAGAACTTGTGAAAGTTGCTGCAAACTCATTTCTTGCTACTAAAATCTCCTTCATCAATGCAATGGCCGAGATTTGTGAGGCATCTGGTGGGGATGTAACAGTTCTTGCTAAGGCAATTGGTTATGACCCAAGAATTGGCTCCCGCTTTCTCCAAGCCGGAATTGGCTTTGGTGGTGGCTGTTTGCCTAAAGATATCCGCGCATTTATGGCACGATCTGAAGAACTTGGAGCTAAACAATCCCTTGAGTTCTTAAGAGAAATTGATTCAATAAATCTTCGAGCAAGAGCAAGAGTAATTGATTTAGTAAGAATTGATCTAGGTCAAGATCTAAAGAGTAAGAAGATTGCTGTGTTGGGTGCTGCATTTAAGCCCGATAGTGATGATGTTAGAGACTCACCCGCACTCGATATCGCAGTTCAACTAAGCCAAGCAGGAGCAGATGTAACTGTTCATGATCCCAAAGCGATTGAGCCTGCTAGAGCGCGCTTTTCTCACTTGAATTTTTCAGAAAGTATTGAGGGATGTGTTGCAGGCGCAGATGTAATTTTGCACTTAACTGAATGGAAGATCTATAGAGAGATCAATCCATCTGCCATAAAAAGCCAAGTTAATCAAGCAATAATTATTGATGGTCGAAATGCACTAGATAGAGATCTCTGGGTTAAGGCTGGTTGGAAATTTAGGGCCCTAGGAAGGGCTTAAATAATGGCGCCAAAAATAATCTTGGCATCAGCATCTCCTGCTAGATATAAATTATTACAAAGCGCTGGAATTACGCCTGAAGTAATTGTAAGTGGAGTTGATGAAGAGAGTTCTGACTATCAAAACCTATCCCCTAAAGAACTAGTGATAGCTCTAGCGATAGTTAAAGCCCATACCGTTAGAGCAAAGATTGACTATCCGGCTCTAATAATTGGTTGTGACTCTACCTTTGAATTCCAGGGGCAGAGTTTAGGTAAACCAGGAAGCCCAGCAAATGCAGTTGCAAGAGCTAAACAATTACGAGGAAAATCTGGCCTCCTTCACACTGGCCATTGCATCATCGATACTGAGAAAGAGATTGAAATTAGTGATGTGGTGAGCACAAAAGTTTTCTTTGCAGATATGAGCGATGCTGAAATTGATGGTTATGTAGCAACTGGTGAACCTCTAAATGTTGCTGGGGGTTTTACTCTTGACGGAAGAAGTTCACCTTTTATCGCAAGGATTGAGGGTGAAACATCTAATGTGATTGGCCTTTCCCTGCCACTATTGCGCAGCGCCATTAACAAATTAGGTTATCAATGGTTTGATTTGTCATGACTTTATATGCCGCATATGGATCAAATCTTGATCCTAGGCAGATGCTTCTTAGGGCTCCTCATTCACCACACCGCGGAACTGGATGGCTACGCGGTTGGCGCTTAACTTTTGGCGGGGAGGAAATTGGCTGGGAGGGAGCAGTTGCAACTCTTGCAGAAGATGCTGGCCATAGCGTTTTTGTCTCTATCTATGATCTAACTGCAACAGATGAAGCAGCCCTTGATCAATGGGAGGGTGTGACTACTGATCTATATCGAAAAATTAGAGTGCGAGTAGAAACTCTAGATGGTTCTCCGCTCTGTTATATCTACGTACTCAATTCCTTTGAAGGCGGAATGCCATCAGCTCGTTATCTAGAAATTATGGTTAACGCTGCGCGCGAAGCAGGGGCTCCAGAGGATTACATAAAAGATTTAAGTAATCGAAGTACTCGGTAGTAAGTTTGCCCTATGGATCAATCTCTAGTAGCGCAAGTTCAGCAGTGGATAAGCCAAGATCCTGACCCAAAGACAAGAGCAGAACTTGAAAGACTCCTTGCAGATAGAAATGAAGTTGAGCTGCGCTCCTGCTTCTCAGGTTTTTTAGAATTTGGAACAGCAGGCTTGCGCGGCAAATTAGGACCAGGGCCTTCACGAATGAATCGAGCAGTTGTGACAAAAACTGCAGCTGGTCTTGTCACTTATATGCGCAAACACAATCTCTCATCTGTTGTAGTTGGACGAGATGCGAGATATGGTTCAAAAGACTTTGCGCAAGACACAGCTGAGATCATGCAAGGCGCTGGTATGAAGGTCTATTTATTGCCAAGAGCTCTGCCAACTCCAGTGCTTGCCTATGCTGTTAGAGAATTAAAGTGTGACGTTGGAATTATGGTCACTGCAAGCCATAACCCTCCAGAAGATAATGGTTATAAGGTCTATTTGGGCGGAATGGTTGATCAGATTCGCTATGAGGGATCACAAATTATCTCTCCTGCTGATACGCAGATTTCAGAATATATCTCTCAAGTTCCCGATCTAAATATGCTAAAACGAAACAGCGGAGCAGAAGTTTTAGATGACTCAATCGTGGATTCATACATCAAAGCCACAGCAAAGCTTGCTACCCCAAATAGTGATCTCAAGGTGGTCTATTCCGCTATGCATGGCGTTGGCACAAAGACATTAGAGCAGGTATTTGCAGCAGCAAATTTCACTCCACCGATATTGGTTATGGAGCAGGCAGAACCAGATCCAGATTTTCCAACAGTTAAATTCCCAAATCCTGAAGAGCCAGGAGCTATTGATCTCTCTATCAAGAAAGCAATGCAAGTATCGGCAGATCTAGTTATTGCCAATGATCCTGATGCTGATCGCTGCGCAGTTGCAATTGCAGATAGAGGCGGCAATTGGAGAATGCTTAGAGGAGATGAAGTCGGAGCCATTCTTGGTGAATATTTAGCCAGAGCCGCTAAGGATAAAAACGCCACTCTTGCTAACTCAATTGTCTCATCTTCAATCTTAAGCAAAATTGCTAAGGCCTATCAACTGCCTTTTGCTGAAACACTTACCGGATTTAAGTGGATTGCAAAAATAGAGAACCTACACTTTGGTTATGAGGAGGCACTTGGTTATGCAGTTGATTCAAATTCAGTAAATGATAAGGACGGAATCAGCGCAGCCCTAATGATTGTTCAAATAGCAACAGATCTAAAGCGTGAATCTAGAACGCTAAATGACTTCCTTGATGAAATCTGGAGCAAGTATGGCTATCACGGCACCAAACAAATCTCAGTGCGAGTGGATAGCCTCGAACAAATCGCCACAATTCTTGGAAGATTTAGAAATAACACACCACAGTCAATTGCTGGATATCGCGTGATTGGCTTTGATGATTTAGAGAAGCCAGTTAATGGCCTACCACCAACAAATGGCGTGCGAATATTTCTTGAGCCAAACATTCGAATTATCGTAAGACCTAGTGGCACCGAGCCAAAGATTAAGTGTTACATCGAGGTAGTTAGCGACAATCAGGAAAAGGCCGAGGAGATCATTCAAGGGCTGGATCTAGAGCTACGTACCCTTCTTGCTTCATAACTTGTAGACTCACTACTTATGTCAGCGCTAAATCTGATTGATGGTTCTGAGACTTCGCTGCGAAGATTTCTACAAACCCTTCCCGGCGTAGATCAAATAGGTGCTCAAGAGCGCGCTGCAATGCTTGGAACTAGAAGCATTAAAACCACCAGCAAAAAATGGGCCATTGATATGGCAATTAGCATGATTGATTTAACAACTCTTGAAGGCGCAGATACAGCTGGCAAGGTCAGATCGCTCTGCTCGAAAGCTCTCCGCCCAGATCCCCAAGATGCTTCGATTCCACATGTAGGAGCAGTCTGCGTCTATAACGACATGGTTGGAATTGCTAGAAAACATCTAGATTCAATTGGCGGTCAAAGTATTCCAGTGGCCGCAGTAGCAACCGCCTTTCCTTCAGGTAGAGCCTCAAGAAAAGTTAAGCTGCAAGACACCAAAGATGCTATTTCACTTGGCGCAACTGAAATCGATATGGTCATTGATCGCGGAGCATTTCTCTCTGGCCAACTTGGTGAAGTATTTGATGAAATCAGAGCAATCAAAGAAATTTGTTCAGATAAGGCACACTTAAAAGTAATTCTTGAAACAGGTGAGCTAGTAACTCTAGATAACGTTCGCAAAGCTTCTTACTTGGCAATGCTTGCAGGTGCAGATTTTATTAAAACCTCAACTGGGAAAGTTACGCCAGCTGCTACCGCTCCAGTAGTCCTAGTGATGCTTGAGGCGGTAAGAGACTTCTTTGAGCTAAGTCAGATCAGAATTGGTGTTAAACCAGCTGGTGGAATAAGGACAACTAAGGATGCCATCAAACAGTTAGTGCTTGTTAAAGAAATTGCAGGAGCTGAGTGGCTAAACCCAGAGCTATTTCGAATTGGAGCAAGCGCGCTATTAAATGATTTACTTATGCAACGCATGAAATTAAGTACAGGCAGATATTCGAGCGCAAATTATGTTACGGTGGATTAATAATGAGTGACTTTGAATACGCCCCTGCCCCAGAATCTAAGGCGATAGCCAATATAAGTAAAGATTATGGGCTATTTATAAACGGTAAATTCATTGCCTCTCATAACAAAAAGCGCTTTGAGACTATAAATCCCGCTAATGAAGAGGTATTAGCCAAGATTTCACTCGCCGATGAAGTCGATATTGATAAGGCTGTTAAAGCTGCAAGATCTGCCTATGTAAAAGTTTGGTCGAAGCTGAGCGGCAAAGAGCGAGCAAAATATCTCTTTCGCATCGCTCGCCTACTTCAAGAGAGATCTCGAGAATTTGCTGTAGTAGAAAGCCTAGATAATGGAAAGCCGATTAGGGAAACTAGAGATATCGATATTCCACTCTCTGCTGCACACTTTTTCTATCACGCCGGCTGGGCAGATAAGTTGGAGTTCGCTGGCTTTGGAGATAAGCCCAAAGCGCATGGAGTAGTAGCCCAGATAATTCCTTGGAACTTCCCACTTCTAATGCTCGCCTGGAAGATTGCGCCAGCGCTAGCTACTGGAAATACTGTTGTGTTAAAGCCTGCTGAAACGACACCACTCACCGCTCTGCTATTTGCTGAAGTATGCCAACAAGCAGATCTCCCACCTGGAGTCGTCAACATAATTACTGGAGATGGAAGCACAGGAGCTGCACTAGTTAAGCATCCAGATATTGATAAGGTTGCATTTACTGGATCTACTGAAGTTGGCAAGTTAATTGCTAGATCACTTGCCGTTAGTAATACCCCGGTCACTCTTGAACTTGGTGGAAAAGGCGCAAATATCGTCTTTGAAGATGCGCCAATTGACCAAGCAGTTGAGGGAATCATCAATGGAATATTCTTTAATCAAGGACATGTTTGCTGCGCAGGATCTCGCCTTCTGCTTCAAGAAAATATCCATGATGAATTCTTAAATAAATTACAGAAGAGAATGTCCAAGATTCGCCTCGGTGATCCATTGGATAAGAACACGGATATTGGAGCTATTAACTCGGCTGCGCAACTAGCAAAAATTCATGAACTCTCATCTTCTGGACAAGCAGAAGGCGCTGATATCTGGTCTGCTCCTTGCCAAATTCCAAATAAAGGATTTTGGTTTGCTCCAACGATATTTAAAGGAGTAACTCAAGCTCATCGCATTGCTAGAGAAGAGATCTTTGGACCAGTGCTATCTGTGCTTACTTTTAGAACTCCACAAGAGGCGATAGAGAAAGCCAACAACACTCCATTTGGGCTCTCAGCTGGAGTTTGGACTGATAAAGGTTCAAGAATTCTCTGGGCAGGAAATCACTTAAAGGCTGGAGTTATCTGGGCCAATACCTTTAATAAATTTGATCCAGCAAGCCCATTTGGCGGATATAAAGAATCTGGCTGGGGCCGCGAAGGTGGACGCCATGGACTTGGCGCATATCTCAAGGGAGCTAAGTGATGAGTCTTGATATCAAGAAAACTTACAAATTATTTATTGCAGGCGCTTTTCCCCGAAGTGAATCAGGGCGCAGCTATGAGATTAGAGATAAAAAAGGAAACTTCATAGCAAATCCTGCTCAAGCATCGAGAAAAGATTTAAGGGATGCAGTTCTTGCAGCTAAGAATGCTCATTCCTCTTGGGCCTCTGCAACTGCCTATAACAGAGGACAGATTCTCTATCGAATCGCTGAAATTATGGAGGGTCGAAGCGAACAATTTGTTGCAGAGATTATGGCAATGGAATCTGTTAGTAGTAAGCAAGCTCAATTGCAGGTCAGACAAGCCATTGATACCTGGGTCTGGTATGCAGGATGGAGCGATAAGATTTCAACAATTGCAGGAAGCACTAATCCTGTTGCAGGATCTTTCTTTAACTTTACAGTTGCAGAACCACTTGGCGTGGTTGGAATTGTCGCTGAAGAAAAATCTTCATTGCTAGGTGTTGTATTAGGACTTGCTCCAGTATTGGCAGCTGGAAATTGCGCCGTCTTAATTGCAAGTCAGAAGCGCCCACTTTCTGCCATAACTCTTGCTGAATGCCTTGCAACATCTGATGTCCCAGCAGGGGTAGTAAATATCCTCACTGGTCTAAGTGATGAATTAACCCCGCATTTAGCCTCGCATATGGAGATAGATGGCCTTGATTTAAGTGGTGTAGATGGCAAAAGCGCTGCAGCTCTTCGCATTTCAAGTGTTGATAATTTAAAGAGAGTTCATAGTTTTTCAGCTGAAAAATCTCCCGAGCGGATTCTTTCCTTTATGGAATATAAGACGCTCTGGCATCCAATTGGTGTTTAGAACTTAGTAATTACAAGCGGCAATCTCTCTGCAACTTCACCCTTCTCAGAGATACTAACCGCGCCTTCTAGCGCTTGCTTGGCTCGCTCAAATCTCTCGCTATCATCGCTATGAAGAGTAAATAGAGCAGATCCGCTAACTATCTTCTCTCCTGGTTTGGCATGAATTTCAATTCCTGCTCCTGCTTGCACTGCCTCCCCTTGTCGCGCTCTTCCAGCTCCCAGGCGCCATGCGCTAATTCCAACTTTAAGCGCATCCATTGAAGAGATAGTTCCGCTTTTCTCTGCCGTGATAACCAACTTCTCCTTCGCAGTAGGAAGCGGGGCATCAGGATCTCCACCTTGGGCTATAACCATTTTTCTCCAGCGATCCATCGCGCTTCCATCTTTGAGAGCAACTTCAGGATCTTTACCCCTTACCTTTGCAGCATCAAGCATCTCTCTTGCCAAAATTAAAGTTAACTCAACAACATCTGCTGGTCCGCCGCCTGAAAGAACTTCTATTGATTCACGAACTTCAAGTGCGTTTCCGGCAGTGAGTCCAAGTGGCACATCCATTGCAGTAACAAGAGCCCTGGTATTTACTCCCGCTCTTTTTCCAAGTTCGACCATAACACTTGCTAATTCTTTGGCTTTCTCTGGATCTGACATAAATGCACCAGATCCGGTTTTAACATCTAGAACTAGGGCGCTGGTTCCTTCAGCAATTTTCTTACTCATAATTGATGAAGCAATAAGTGGAATGGCTGGCACTGTTCCAGTGACATCTCGCAGCGCATAAAGCTTCTTATCGGCCGGTGCTAAACCTGCACCTGCAGCGCAAATTACCGCCCCGACATCTTGTAATACTTTGAGCATCTGATCATTACTTAGAGATGCTTGCCAGCCTGGAATTGATTCCATTTTATCGAGCGTTCCACCAGTGTGGCCAAGACCTCTACCTGATAGTTGTGGAACAGCAGCTCCACAAGCAGCAACTAGCGGCGCAAGTGGAAGCGTAATTTTATCTCCCACCCCACCTGTTGAATGTTTATCAACTGTTGGAACTGCAAGGCTGGACCAATTCATTCTCTCACCGCTATTAATCATTGCATCAGTCCAGCGCGATATCTCGCGCATATTCATTCCATTTAATAAAATCGCCATCAATAAGGCTGAGACTTGTTCATCTGCCACAACTCCGCGGGTATAGGCATCAACAATCCAGTCAATCTGCAGATCGCTTAACTCGTTTCGATCACGCTTTGCTGAAATAATCTCAACAGCATCAAAGGCTTCACTCATTGCTTTATTTCTTCTTTTCTAAATCATCAGGGCCAAAACCCCAAGGAAGAATCACCGACATGTCTTGAGGCCCAGATGGCGTTAAAAGTTGAAGTTCATTTCCACCATGCTCAAATAAAAGTTGGCGACAGCGACCACATGGCGAGAGAAGTTCTCCCTTGCCATCAACACAGACCACAGCAATCAGTTTTCCCCCGCCGCTCATCAGCAAATTGGAGATCATGGAACATTCAGCGCAGAGCGTTAAGCCATAGCTAGCATTTTCTATATTGCAGCCACTAACAATTCGTCCATCACTAACTAGGCCGGCCGCTCCAACAGGGAAATTTGAATAAGGGGCATAAGCCTTCTTAGAAGCGTTAATAGCCTCTTTTCTTAATAGCTCCCAATCAATATTCATATCTGCATCTCCTACTCATAAATCCTGCTGCTTAAGGTACTGCTCAAATTCTTGCGGCACTAACTTTGGCTTAACTTTCAATAACGCGCTACGAATTGTCATTTCAGCAGCCTCCTCTAGGTTTAAGGCCCGGGAGTAGGCAAGGCGAGGATTATCGGCAACCACTACACATCCATGGTTTTCAAGAATTACAACATTGCAATCTTTAAGGGCAGTTGCAGTTGCCTCTGCCACCTCTTGAGTTCCTGGAGCAATCCAAGGAATACGGACAATTTTTCGCAAGTAATACAAATGATCAGTTGTCACAAGCTGTATCTCCTCATCAATTGCTGCTACAAAAATACTTGCTTGAGGATGCAAGTGAATACAGGTATTAATGTCATTTCTAGCGCGATAGCTCTCTAGATGAACACGATGCTCAGATGAGGGCTTTGCTGATCCGTTAGCAATATTTCCATCAAGATCCATTAGAGCAAAGCTACTCTGGTCTAATTGATCAAGTTCACTACCAGTTCTTGTAATTAAAAATTCTTTCCCACCTTTTAGCAACATGGAGAGATTACCTCCAGAGCCCACAACTAATCCCCTATCAACTACTGCTTTACCGATTTTGATAAGAGAGGCAATTTCGCTCTCTGAATTAAGTGAATTAATCTCTGAGACCATAATTACTCTCCAGCCTTTATCTCAAAGATATAAAGCTCTAAAGTGATCATAATTCGTCCCCAGATTCGAGGTTGTAGACGCATTTTTCAGTAACAATTGCGGTGATGTATCTAGCTAAAGTCACATCAAATGC
>CANNDP010000004.1 GCA_947503395.1 Actinomycetota bacterium | reverse complement strand
ATCCAGGGCACTGGAGATACTTCTGGTTATGGCGGGCTAGTTCGTTCCAGCTTCTCACCAACTTCAGCACAAAAACCCTATGGCTCCTACTTTGATGAAGTAACAGATGAATTAGAGCGCGCATTTCCAGAATTTAACGATGCAATTGAAAAAGTAGTTGTAGATCGCGGAGAATTAACGCTTCACATAAAAAGGCAGCGCCTATTTGATGTTGCTAAAACCCTAAGAGATACCGAGACTCTTCGCTTTGAGGTATGCCTTGGTGTATCAGGAGTTCACTATCCAGAAGATAGCCAGCGCGAGCTTCATGCAGTCTATGAACTCTTATCCATGACACATAATCGTAGAATTAGATTAGAAGTAAGCGCTCCTGATTCAGATCCACATATTCCATCTTTGGTTGAAGTTTGGGCTGGAACGAATTGGCATGAGCGCGAGGCTTATGACATGTTTGGAATTATTTTTGATGGGCATCCAGCTCTGACAAGAATTCTTATGCCAGATGATTGGCCAGGACATCCGCAGCGCAAGGATTATCCACTTGGTGGTATCTCTGTTGAATATGTAGGCGCCACAATCCCATCTCCTGATAACAGGAGGTCATATCGATGAGTACTTTCGCATCATCTCGCGAGACAACTGAAGGAACTATCTATTCAGTTACTGGCGGCGATTGGGATCAAGTAGCAAGTGAGATTGGTAGCGCTAAAGAAGAGCGCGTGGTAGTAAACATGGGGCCGCAGCATCCATCAACTCATGGCGTACTACGTCTAATGCTTGAACTTGAAGGCGAAACAATTACCGAACTTAGATGTGGAATTGGATATCTACATACTGGAATTGAAAAAAACACTGAATTTCGCACCTGGACCCAAGGCGTGACTTTCGTGACCCGAATGGATTATTTAAGCCCGCTATTTAATGAAAGCACTTACTGTCTAGGGGTAGAAAAGCTTTTAGGCATCACAAATGATGTACCTGAGCGAGCATCTGTTATTCGCGTGATGATGATGGAATTTAATCGCATCTCATCTCATATGGTCGCACTTGGAACTGGAGCGCTCGAGCTTGGCGCAATTACTCCTATGTTTTTTGCCTTCCGCGAGAGAGAGAAAGTTCTAGATGTATTTGAAAAAGTCTCAGGGCTAAGAATGAACATGGCATATATCCGTCCAGGTGGAGTTGCTCAAGATCTGCCGGAGGGAACCGTTGCTGGGATTAGAGAATTGATTAAGGATTTAAGAAAGAACTTTAAAGATAATGCCAAGCTATTGATTGGTAATTCAATCTGGATCAAGAGAACAAAGGGCGTTGGCTATCTAGATCTTGCAGGCTGTATCACCCTTGGAGTTACTGGCCCTGTTCTTCGCTCAACCGGTATGCCTTGGGATTTAAGAAAGACACAACCATATTGTGGATATGAAAATTATGACTTTGATGTCATCACAGCTGATACCTGCGATGTCTATGGACGCTTCTTAATTCGCATGCAGGAGCTTGAACAATCTTTAAGAATCATTGAGCAGTGCTGTGACAAGCTAGATAAACTTGAAGGAGCGCCAGTGATGGTGGCCGATAAGAAGATTGCTTGGCCAGCTCAGCTCTCACTTGGCGGAGATGGCCTTGGAAATTCTCTCGATCACATTCGCCAGATCATGGGAACTTCTATGGAGGCGCTAATCCATCACTTCAAGATTGTGACTGAAGGATTTAGAGTTCCAGCCGGTCAGGTCTACACCCCAGTTGAATCACCTAGAGGTGAACTTGGAGCCCATTTAGTCTCCGATGGCGGCACTCGCCCATATCGCGTTCATTTCCGCGCTCCTTCATTTAGTAATCTTCAATCGACATCTGCAATGTGTGAAGGCTCGCTAATAGCTGATGTCGTTGCAGCTGTTGCTTCCATCGATCCTGTGATGGGAGATGTGGACCGCTAATGCCATTAACTGATTCTGATAATTTAGTAATGGATTCGATCATCAATCGATATCCACGTTCACGTTCTGCCATCATGCCACTTCTGCATTTTGCCCAATCTAAAGATGGATATGTGACTCCTGAAAGTATTGAAGTAATTGCTAAGAAGTTAAATCTAGAAAGCGCTGAAGTTAGCGCGGTAGCAACTTTTTATACTCAATATAAGCGCGGCCCTGTCGGCGAATATCATGTTGGAGTCTGCACCAACACCTTATGTGCGATTATGGGTGGGGATGAGATATTTGAATCGCTTAAAGAACATCTTGGTGTTGAAAACAATGGAGTAACACAAGATGGCAAAGTTTCAATAGAGCACATTGAATGTAATGCTGCTTGTGACTACGCACCTGTTGTTATGGCCAACTGGGAGTTCTACGACAATCAGAGCGTTGAATCAGCTAAAGATCTAGTTGACTCAATGCGCCAAGGAAATCCAATAGCTCCAACGCGTGGCCCAGATAAATTGCCAACTTGGAAAGAGAACTCAGCACTTCTTGCAGGTATTAATGATGGACTTGCAAACCAGGGGGTTTCAGCAGGAGAGCCAACTCTTCTAGGGTTAAAAATCGCACAGAGTGGCAATAAGAAATTAACTCCAGAGTTAACCAAGAGCTATGATCAAAAGGATTCATTTACTCTAGATGGCTATCGTAGAAATGGTGGCTATAAAGCTATTGAAAAGGCTCTAAATATGAGCCCAGATGAAGTAATTCAAGCGGTTAAGGATTCAGGGCTACGCGGCCGCGGCGGCGCTGGTTTTCCAACTGGTATGAAGTGGGGCTTTATCCCGCAAGGTGATAACAAAGAACATTACTTTGTTGTTAATGCTGATGAATCAGAGCCAGGTACTTGTAAAGATACCCCGCTAATGCTTGCTAATCCTCATGTTTTAATTGAAGGAATCATCATTGGCTCTTATGCCATTAGAGCAAAACATGCATTTATCTATATTCGCGGCGAAGTGGCCCATGTAATTCGTCGAGTTCAACAAGCTATCGAAGATGCCTATAAAGCAGGGCTACTTGGAAAGAACATTTTAGGTAAAGGTTTTGATTTAGATCTAGTACTTCATGTTGGTGCTGGTGCATATATCTGTGGTGAAGAGACAGCTCTTCTTGATTCTCTTGAAGGTTTCCGCGGCCAACCAAGACTTCGCCCACCATTTCCAGCAATTGCAGGTTTATATGCCCGTCCAACTGTGGTTAATAACGTTGAATCAGTTGCATCCGTTCCAGCAATTATTAATAACGGAGCGCAATGGTTTGCATCACTTGGAACAGAGAAGAGCAAAGGCTTTACGCTCTACTCACTTTCAGGACATGTTAAAAATCCTGGACAATTTGAAGCACCTCTTGGCATAACTCTTCGAGAGTTAATTGATATGGCTGGGGGAATGCGTAATGGCAATAAGTTGAAGTTCTGGACTCCTGGTGGTTCATCAACTCCGATATTTACTGATGAACACCTAGATATTCCACTTGATTATGAAGGCGTTGCCGCAGCTGGCTCAATGCTTGGAACCAAGGCGCTGCAAATATTTGATGAGACAACCAGCGTGGTTAGAGCGGTCCTTCGCTGGACTGAGTTTTATAAGCATGAATCATGCGGAAAATGCACCCCATGCCGTGAGGGCACCTGGTGGTTAGTTCAAATCCTTAAAGATCTTGATGCAGGAAAAGGCGAGCAAGCAGATCTTGAGAAATTACTTGATCTCTGCGACAACATTGCTGGTCGCTCATTCTGCGCACTCGCTGATGGCGCAGCAAGTCCAATCATCTCCTCCATCAAATATTTCCGTGAAGAGTATTTAGAGCATTTAAGAATTGGTGGATCACCTTTTAACCCTGCCGCCTCATCACTTCTTACATCAGATGGGGTGAGGGTATGAGTACTCAAGAGATTACAACAGAGACAGCGGTAGAAATGATTACTATAACTATCGATGGATTTGAAGTTAGCGTTCCAAAGGGAACTTTAGTTATTAGAGCTGCTGAGAAATTAGGAATTCAGATTCCACGTTTCTGTGATCACCCACTTCTTGATCCTGTTGGAGCATGCCGCCAATGTTTAGTTGAGATTGAAGTTAATGGAAGAAAGTTTCCAAAACCACAGGCCTCTTGCACCATTCCAGTTGAGCCGGGAATGATTGTTAATACTCAACTCACCTCAGCTGTTGCTGATAAGGCGCAACAAGGTGTTATGGAGTTATTACTGATTAACCACCCACTTGATTGTCCAGTCTGCGATAAGGGCGGCGAGTGCCCCTTGCAGAATCAAGCGATGAGTAATGGCCGCGAAGAATCAAGGTTTGAAGGAACAAAGAGAACCTTTGAAAAGCCAATCAATATTTCCTCGCAAGTTCTTCTCGATCGTGAACGCTGCATCCTCTGCGCTCGCTGCACTAGGTTCTCTGAGCAGATTGCAGGAGATCCATTTATTACTCTCAATGAACGAGGCGCACTTCAGCAAGTTGGCATCTATGAGAAAGAACCATTTGAGTCCTACTTTTCAGGAAATACAGTTCAAATCTGCCCTGTGGGAGCGCTCACTGGAGCTTCATATCGCTTCCGAGCCCGTCCATTTGATCTAATTTCAACCCCTTCTGCCTGCGAACACTGCGCATCGGGATGCGATATGCGAACCGATGTTCGTCGCGGAAAAACGCTACGCCGTCTTGCAGGAGATGATGCGGCAGTTAATGAAGAGTGGAACTGCGATAAGGGGCGCTGGGCATTTAAGTATGTAAACGCTAAAGATCGCATTACTACTCCATTAATTAGGGATGAAAGTGGTCAATTAAGAGAGGCTTCATGGCCAGAGGCTCTAGCGCTTGCAGCAAAAGGTTTAAAGGAGAATCGCTCTGCAGTATTAGTTGGAGGAAGAGCAACTCTTGAGGATGCTTATGGATACTCCAAGTTTGCTCGCATCGCCCTTAATACAAACGATATTGATTTTCGCTCGCGAGTAACTTCAAAGGAAGAGAAGAACTTCTTAGCCTCACATGTTGTGGGAACTCAAATTAATTACAAAGATCTTGATAGAGCAGATCATGTTCTTCTTCTTGGCTTTGAAGCTGAAGAAGAATCACCAATTGTCTTCCTTCGCCTCTATAAGCAAGTAAAAAAACGTGAATTGAAAATTACAGCTGTTGCTCCTTTTGCATCTCGCGGAAATAAGAAGTTGAAAGCAGAACTAGTCTCAACCCCAGCAGGCAACGAAGCCTCTGCAATTTCAAAAATCTCAAATCTTTCGAATAAATCAGTAATCCTTATTGGAGAGCGCCTCTCTGAGAGCACTGGTGCAATTTCTGCTGCAGTTGCTCTTGCTGCAAATAGCGGTGCAAAACTTGCCTGGATACCAAGAAGAGCCGGTGAGCGAGGAGCACTTGAAGCTGGAGCGCTATCTAATCTTCTTCCAGGAGCAAGACCGGTAAGCGATAACGCTGCAAGGGTTGATCTTCAAGCTGCATGGGGCGTTTCAAGTCTTCCAAGTAACCCTGGACTTGATAGCGATGAAATCATTAAAGAGGTAGAAAAAGGCAATATTGGCGCCCTCTTAGTTGGCGGCGTTGATCCCCTTGATATCTCACCTGATTACCAAGCAATTATGGAGAAGGCTTTTATCGTTTCACTTGAAATTCGCCAGAGCGCAGTGACCCAGATTGCAGATGTTGTCCTTCCAGTTGCAGCAGTTGTCGAAAAGAGTGGAACTTTTATTAATTGGGAATCCAGAGCAAGATACTTTGAAGCAGCTGTACCTGATTCTCTAACCAGAAGTGATGTGCGAATCCTTTCAATGCTTGCAGATGAGATGGAATCTAGCATCAATCTTCCAACTGTTAGCTCTGCAAGAGATGAATTTAACTCACTTGGTACTTGGCATAAGCGTGAGAGCTTTACTCCAGTAAGTGTTGAATCAACAAAGATTGCTAATGGAAAAGCAAATCTATGCTCCTGGAGATTGCTTCTTGATTCTGGATCTATGCAAGATGGAGAAAATAATTTAGCGGGAACGGCCCACCCATCAGTTGCAATTATTTCTAAGAGCCGCGCAGATTCTTTGGGTGTTTCAAATGGAGATCAAATAAAGATTTCAACGCCAAGAGGTGAGATCGCACTTGCCTGTCAGATTGATTCAATCGATGAAGAATCAGTCTGGGTGCCCCGCAATAGCATCAATAGCAAAGTAATTGAAAGCCTAGGGATTACATCAGGTGAGGTATCGGTGGTGAGAGCATGAATAGCGCATCGATAATTCTTGATGATCCAACCTGGGTAATTGTTGCAAAAGGCGTTCTCGTCTTTGCTCTCTGTGTCGTTCTAACACTTCTCTCAGTTTGGGGCGAGAGACGCATTGTTGCTCGAATGCAGATGCGTATGGGGCCAAACCGAGTTGGTCCATTTGGTTTAATTCAAGCTTTGGCAGATGGTGTGAAACTAGCTTTGAAAGAAGACATCATTCCGGCAGCAGCAGATCGCGCGGTATTTGTCATAGCCCCAATAATTAGCGTCACTACCTGCTTTATGGCCTTTGCCGTTATTCCACTCACGGGTGAAGTTAATTTCTTTGGCGAGCAGACCATCATGCAATTAACTGATCTGCCAGTTGGAGTCTTATATGTTCTAGCAACAGCATCAATTGGGGTTTATGGAATCGTTCTAGCTGGCTGGTCTTCAGGCTCGACATACCCACTACTTGGCGGACTGCGCTCTAGCGCTCAAGTCATCTCCTATGAAATTGCTATGGGACTTTCATTCGTGGGTGTCTTTATCTATGCCGGATCCATGTCAACCGGAGACATAATTGCTGCGCAATCAACATGGTGGAATGTTGTTGTTCTTTTCCCTTCATTTGCAATTTATGTCATTTCTATGGTGGGTGAGACAAATCGTGCACCATTTGATTTAGCCGAAGCAGAAGGCGAATTAGTTGGCGGCTTCCATACTGAGTACTCATCACTCAAGTTTGCGCTGTTCTTCTTAGCTGAATATGTAAACATCATTGCAGTCTCTGCTCTTGCAACTACTCTATTTTTAGGAGGACCAAGTGCTCCTCCAGGACTCGGCTTCACATCAGCTTGGCTGGGCGGTTGGTTTAGCTTCATCTGGTTCTTCCTAAAAGTTCTTGCATTCTTCTTTTTCTTTGTCTGGCTACGAGGAACTCTGCCAAGGTTGCGTTATGACCAATTCATGAAATTTGGATGGAAAGTATTGATTCCAGTAAATGTTGCTTGGATTTTAGTTGTTGCCACACTTCGCCTTTTAACTCAGCAAGGCGCTTCACAATTTGTTATTGCAGGATTTACTGGAGCAGTTGTTTTAGCGGTTCTTGGCGCAATGACTATTTATGATCGTTCAAAAATCAAGGCTGAAGAGTTAGCAAATCAAGTTGGTCCAATGCCTGAACCATCATTTCCAGTCCCAGCCCTTCCGACATCTCTAGCTTTAAAAGAAAAGGAGGGTAATTAAATGAGTGAATTTCACTTAGAACCCAAGCCTTCAGGGGCCATTCAAAAGGCTGCCGATCAATCAGTTCCCGTTACTGGAACCGAGGCAGCAGGCTTTTTCACCCAATTAAAAGGCTTCTGGGTCACCTTCAGCACGATGTTTAAGAAACCCAACACCATTGAATACCCTGAAGTTAAACCGGAAGTTGCGCCACGCTTTCATGGTCGCCATCAACTAAATCGCTATGAAGATGGTCTTGAAAAGTGCATTGGCTGTGAGCTCTGCGCTTGGGCTTGTCCTGCAGATGCAATCTATGTTGAAGGAGAAAATAACACCGAGGGTAATCAAATCTCCCCGGGTGAGCGACATGCCAAGGTTTATCAGATCAATTATCTGCGTTGTATTTTCTGTGGTCTATGTATAGAAGCTTGTCCAACAAGAGCGCTGACAATGACAAACGAATATGAAATTGCTGATGACACACGTCAGAAATTAATCTGGGAAAAAGAAGATTTACTTGCTCCACTTCGCGCTGGAATGTTGATGCCACCACATCCAATGTATCCAGAGTCTGATCATCACAATTATTACCGAAATGAAATTAAAGAGTCGCATCCATCGCAAGATACAAAGGCAGGTGGAGAGAAGTAATGAGCGGTGAATCAGCTTTATTCTGGGTACTAGCTCCTCTTGCCGTTTTGGCATCGGTTGCTATGTTATTCATGAAAAAAGCTGTTCACTCGGCAATTCTGCTTGCTTGGGTGATGATTACCTTAGCGATTTTCTATATTGCTCTCGAAGCACCATTTCTTGGAATTGTTCAAATTGTGGTCTATACCGGAGCAGTAATGATGCTCTTCCTTTTTATCTTGATGTTAGTTGGAGTGGATTCATCAGATTCATTAGTTGAAAAGATCAAAGGGATTCGCTCTGTTGCAATCTTTACAGCTCTAGCCTTCTCGCTAACACTCATTACCTTCATCGCTCGCGCAGAGCTTGGAAGGCCGAGCGTTGGCTTAGATGAAGCCAATAGCGGTGGAAATGTAGAGGGCCTGGCTCAATACCTATTTAGCGATTATGTCTGGGCTTTTGAGGTCATTTCAGCGCTTCTTATTACCGCAGCCCTTGGCGCAATGGTTCTTGCCCACTCTGAAAAAAGTGATGTCGCAAGAACTTCTCAGCGAGCACGATCTATAGCGCGCTTTCGTGGAAAATCGATTGCAACGGCAGCAGGTCTTCCAGGCTCTGGTGTTTATGCCAGAAATAACGCGCTAGATCTTCCAGCCTTATTGCCAGATGGAAAACCATCTGATCTTTCAACCGCAGAAGTGCTCCATCGCAGAGGTGATGTAGCTGAATCTAAGAGCTATCAATTAGAGGGATTGCCAAAGATTGATGATGAGGGCAACAAGTAATGAATCCAACAAATTATCTCTATCTCTCAGCAATCCTATTTTCAATAGGAGCTGTTGGAGTTATTGTTCGAAAGAATGCAATTGTTGTTTTCATGTGTATTGAACTTATGCTCAATGCTGCCAATCTAGCTTTTGTTACTTTCGCTAAAATTAATGGAAATCTAGAAGGTCAAGTTATGGCCTTCTTCACCATGGTTGTCGCAGCATGTGAAGTTGTAGTTGGTCTTGCAATTATTGTCACTATCTTCCGCTCTCGTCGATCTGCATCAGTTGATGATGCAAGTTTGTTGAGTCGATAAATGACTTCAGAGAACTTAGTTTATTTAATCGCTCTGCCGCTTTTTAGCTCAGCGCTTTTGATGCTTCTTGGTCGAAAAGCTGATAAATGGGGGCATGTATTTGCAACTTTGATTTCTGCTAGCACTTTTGTAGTTGGCGCGATGGAATTCTTTGCAATGATAGATCGTCCAGAGTCATCACGGGCTGTTACCCAGAAGCTATTTACTTGGATTTCAGTTGGTACATTCAATGTAGATGCTGGGCTCTTGCTTGATCAGTTATCCATAGCCTTCGTTCTACTCATTACTGGAGTTGGAACTCTCATTCACGTTTATTCCATTGCCTATATGTCGCATGACAGGGATAGAAGGCGTTTTTTCGCATATTTAAACTTCTTTATCGCAGCAATGCTCCTACTAGTTCTTGGGGACTCTTACCTGAATCTCTATGTGGGCTGGGAGGGCGTTGGCCTTGCCTCCTACCTTCTTATTGGCTTCTGGAATCAGAAACCTGAATATGCAACTGCTGCAAAGAAGGCATTTGTGGCCAACCGTGTTGGTGACTTTGGATTATCAGTTGCAGTAATGATCGCTTTTGCAAACTTTGGCGCCGTTTCATTTATTGGAATTGAAGAGAAAGTTGGCGGAGCAAGTGAAGCCGCTCTTACTGCAATGGGTCTGATGTTGCTACTGGCAGCAGCGGGTAAGTCAGCACAATTCCCACTTCAAGCCTGGCTTGGAGATGCAATGGCTGGTCCAACCCCCGTTTCAGCTTTAATCCATGCCGCAACAATGGTGACGGCTGGAGTTTATTTAATTACTAGATCTAATTTTGTATTTGATAATGCACCAACTGCGCAACTAGCAGTAGTAATGGTTGGAACTATCACCTTACTCTTTGGCGCAATTATTGGTATGGCAAAAGATGATATTAAAAAGGCACTTGCTGCCTCAACCATGTCACAAATTGGCTACATGATCATGGCTTCAGGTTTTGGTCCTGCTGGATATGCATTTGCAATCATGCATCTTCTAACTCATGGTTTCTTTAAAGCTGGAATGTTCTTAGGTGCAGGCTCAGTCATGCATGGCATGAATGATGAAGTGAATATGCGACGCTATGGTGGACTTGCTAAATTTATGCCGATAACTTCAATTACTTTTGGTCTTGGATACCTAGCAATTATTGGCGTTCCACCATTTGCAGGGTTTTATTCAAAAGATAAAATAATTGAAACTGCATTTAATGCAGGAGGCGTGCAAGGAGTTCTCTTTGGCTCTGCAGCTCTATTAGGAGCGGTGATCACAGCCTTTTATATGACTCGCCTAATGCTCATGACTTTCTTCGGTAATAAGCGCTGGGCAGAGGGAAGCGAGCCTCACGAATCACCATTTTTGATGTGGGCCCCTATGGCAGTTTTGGCTGTTGGTTCAGTCGCCTCTGGCTACCTTCTCTATAGCGGCAAGGCCATTGTTAAGTGGCTAGCCCCAGTTGTTGATAAGGATCATCACGAACATGCAGAGTTTTTGCCCCCAATAGTTGTCACAACTCTTGCAGTAGTTGCAGTGATAATCGGAGTTTCTATTGCCTTTATTAAGTATCGCGGAGAGTTATCAGAGAGAGCGCCAAGTGAGGTAAGCATCTTTACTCGCGTAACTCGACGAGATCTTCTCCAAGATGATGCCAATGAGTTCCTATTTATGCGCCCTGGTCAGAAGTTAACTCAACTATTAGTTAAAACCGACGAGAGTGTTATTGATGGAGCAGTTCGGGCAGTTGGCTCCAGCGCGCTAGGAAGTGCTAGAGGGATGCGCAAACTGCAAACTGGATATGTTCGTAATTACGCTCTACTAATTCTTATAGGCGCACTCGTTGCTCTCTTTGCCGCTCTGGTGGTGACGTTATGAACCTTTTAACAAGTATGGGATTACTACCTCTAATTGGAGCTGGTTTAATCGCCCTGCTTCCTGCAACTAATGCAAAGCTAGTCAAACAAAGTGCTCTGCTTGTTTCAGTCTTAGTTGCAGCTCTTGGAATCACCATGACAATTGGATTTGATAGAGGCGCATCAGGCTTTCAATATATTGAGCGATATTCATGGATTCCATCCCTTGGAATCAGCTATCAACTAGGAATCGATGGAATATCACTAATTCTGATTTTGCTATCAGTCTTATTAGTACCAATTGTGATCCTAGCGGGATGGAATGAATCAGAAGGTGGTCGATTTAGCGTTAAGACCTTCTATATTCTGATCCTCGTTCTTGAAACAATGATGATTGGTGTCTTTGCAGCAACAGACTTATTCCTCTTTTATGTTTTCTTTGAAGCGATGCTCGTCCCGGTCTACTTCCTCATAGGTGGTTATGGCAGCGGGGCAAGACAAGCAGCAGCGGTAAAGTTCTTGCTTTACAGCCTCTTTGGCGGTCTTTTAATGCTTGCATCAATTATTGGCATATTTGTGATTTCTGGAAATCAAATAGGTAGAACTTTTGATATCACTGCGCTTTCAACTCTTGAGATAGATGCAACTACTCAGAACTTCTTATTCCTAGGATTCTTTATTGCCTTTGCCATTAAAGCACCGCTCTGGCCACTTCATACCTGGCTTCCAGATGCAGCAAAGTCAGCAACTCCTGGAACTTCAGTACTCCTACTTGGTGTGCTGGATAAAGTGGGAACGTTTGGAATGATTCGCTACTGCGTTGAGCTATTTCCAGAGGCATCGAGAACCTTTACTCCTTTAATAATTACTCTAGCTGTCATTTCAATAATCTATGGAGCATTTCTGGCAATTGGTCAGAAGGATATTAAATCACTCATTGCCTTTACATCTATCTCACACTTTGGCTTCATCACTCTAGGTATCTTTGCAATGACTACTCAATCAAACTCTGGAGCAACGCTCTATATGTTTAATCATGGAATCTCAACCGCCGCTCTTTTCTTAACTGCTGGTTGGATGATCTCTCGTCGCGGCTCTTCGACAATTGCTGACTTCGGAGGCTTGCAGAGAGTTACTCCTATTCTTGCCTGGTCTTTCTTTATTGCAGGATTGTCGTCTCTAGCGCTACCGGGCCTATCAAGCTTTGTCAGTGAATTCTTAGTTCTGGTTGGTACTTATACTAGATATCCAGTAGCTGCAGTCATTGCTACCTTTGGAATTATTTTGGCAGCCCTTTACATTCTAATTCCTGTGCAGAAAGCTCTTCATGGCCCAACAACTGCTGGAAATGAGAATCTGCCAGATCTTAATAAGCGTGAGATTGCAGCAATTACTCCAGTCATTGCGCTAATTGTTGCTCTAGGTTTTTATCCTAAGCCAGCCCTTGAAATTATCAATCCTGCTGCCCAAGTAACAATTACTAAGGCGGGCTATAGCGATCCGCAGCCCCTTGTAGGAGGCGATAAATAATGGGTTTTCAATCACCAGCTCTGGAATATGGCGCCTTAGCGCCAATGCTAATTATCTTTGGCGCAGCGATTATTGGAGTAATTGTTGAAGCTTTCCTATCGGCAAAAGTTCGCGCGCCGATTCAACTTGCAATATCACTAGGCGCTGTTGTCCTCAGCCTTTCTCAAGTTTGGCGCCTTAGAGGTAGCGCTACAACAACTGCAGCCGTTAATTCTGTAGTCATTGATGGTCCAGTCTTGTTTATGCAAGGAACAATTTTGATTCTCTCGCTCTTTGCGCTCTTACTGATTGCAGATATTGATGCCTTTGCTGCACAGGCCTCTGCTGTGCCAGGTTCTAATGAAGAAGCAAGAGCTCTTGAATCTGGAAAGATTCAAACCGAGGTGTATCCCCTAACCCTCTTCGCAATTGGCGGCATGATGCTATTTCCAGCTGCCAACGATTTGATCACATTATTTGTTGCGCTGGAGGTTCTCTCACTACCACTTTATTTAATGGCAGGACTTTCAAGAAGACGCAGACTCTTATCCCAAGAGGCAGCACTTAAATACTTCTTACTAGGGGCGTATTCATCTGCCTTCTTCCTATTTGGTGCAGCATTTCTCTATGGATTTGCTGGTGATGTTTCACTTGCAGGAATTAGAAGCGCTGTCTCAGGTGGGCCAGGAAATGATATCTTCCTAATTATTGGCATGGTCTCACTTAGCGTAGGTCTGCTATTTAAAGTGGGTGCGGCTCCGTTTCATTCCTGGACCCCTGATGTTTATCAAGGAGCGCCTACTCCAATTACTGCCTTTATGGCAGCAGCCACAAAGGTTGCAGCATTTGGTGCGATGCTTCGTATTTTCTATGTCTCACTTGGCGGGGCGGTCTATAGCTGGAAGCCGATCTTTACTGCGGTTGCGATTCTGACCATGGTTGTTGGTTCAGTTATCGCTATTGCTCAGCGAGATATCAAGCGAATGTTGGCCTATTCCTCAATAGCCCACGCTGGTTTTCTACTCACCGGAGTTATCGCTCTCAATCAAGAGGGTCTAAAGGCATCGCTCTTCTATTTAGCTAGCTATGGAATTGCAACTATCGGCGCTTTTGCCATTGTGACTTTAGTTAGAGATTCATCTGGTGAAGTTGGAGATTTAAACCGCTGGGTGGGACTTGCTAAACGCTCTCCAGCTATAGCTCTAATCTTCTCGCTATTTCTTCTCTCCTTTGCTGGAATTCCTCTTACCGCTGGCTTTATTGGTAAATTTACAATCTTTACTGCCGCCTATGAAAGTGGAAACATTGCAGTAGTAGTTGCAGGTGTCTTATCGAGCGCTGTTGCTGCCTTCTTCTATATCAGAGTAATTGTCATGATTTTCTTTAGTGATCCAGTAGAAGATACTGTGACTGTGACAATCCCATCGCTCTATACAAACTTAACAATTTGGATTGCAGCAATTGCAACTCTAGCTCTAGGAATATTTCCTGCGCCATTTCTTGATTTCATTGCAACCTTTGCAACTTTCACACGCTAATTATGGCTAGCCTAGGAATTGCCAATCTCGATAAAGATCTTGAAAGAGAGCTAATAGCTGGCCTTGATCAAGTCGAAGCGCTGTTAAGTAGCCATATCCAAGGTGATTACCCGTTACTAATTGAAACCTCTCGCCATTTAGTTGAAGCAGGAGGGAAACGCTTTCGCCCTCTAATTACTCTTCTTGCCTCTCATTTTGGCAAGGGACAGAGCGATCAAGTGATTGCAGCTGCAGTTGTTTGTGAGCTCACCCATGTAGCAACTCTTTATCACGATGATGTAATGGATGAAGCCAAGTTAAGACGTGGAGTAAGTAGCGCAAATAGTCGTTGGAGCAACACTGTTGCAATCCTTACCGGAGATTATCTCTTCTCAAAAGCCTCAGATTTACTGGCAGATCTTGGGCCAGAAGCGGTCCGCTTGCAGGCAAAGACCTTTGAAAGGCTTGTTATTGGCCAGATTCAAGAGACTCAGGGAGCAAAGAATGGAGAAGATGCGCTTAAACACTATCTCCAAGTTGTTTCAGATAAAACCGGATCTCTTATTGCAACCAGCGCTCGATTTGGAGCGATGCTCTCAGGAGCTGATAGAGAGATAGTTGAAACGCTAACTAGATTTGGAGAAAAAATTGGCATTGCTTTTCAATTAGCGGACGATGTAATTGATATCAGCAGTGATGCATCTCAATCAGGCAAAGTTCCAGGAACAGATCTAAAAGAGGGAATACCAACCCTGGTAACTCTGCAGATCATTAGTTCTACGTTAGATGAAGATCAAGAACTAAGAGACTTACTACAAAGCCCAATACCTGAAGAGAAAATTGCAGAAGTGCTTACTAAGCTTCGCCAGCACAGGGCGCTTAAGGATGCAAAGAGCTATCTTCACAACTTATCGCGAGAAGCTAAACAACTTCTTGAACCACTTCCAGCAATACCTGCTCGCAGCGCTCTAGAGGGCCTTTGCGATGCCGTCATCGAGCGGACGGCTTGATCGATAAAGGTCTCTACTTAGTACTGCAAGAGCCAGCCAGATAAAAGCAAATCCAATTACTTTGGTCATCGAGATATCTTCATTATTTATAAAGATACCAATAAAAAACATGATTGTCGGAGTTATATATTGCAAGAGTCCAACAGTGCTTAGTGGCAATCTGATAGTTGATCCATTAAATAACAGCAGGGGAACAACAGTTGCAGCGCCAGCCCCAAAGAGCAGTAAGGATATGGTCCAAGTTGAACCAAATTCAGCACTGCCATTACCTTGGATAATAAAAAGAAAAACTAAGTTAGGTAGAAAAGCAAATAGTGTTTCTAAAGATAAAGTCTCAAGAGCTCCAAGATTTAAGGACTTCTTAATCAAGCTATAACTGCCCCAAGAGATCGCCAAAACCAGCGCAATCCAAGGAAGTGAGCCATATCCAAGGGTAAGAATCACGACTCCTGCTGCCGCCAGAGCCACAGCGATCCATTGAGCTGGCCTTAATTTCTCGCGTAGCAGTAGAACTCCGAAGGTGACGTTAATTAGCGGAGTTATGTAATAGCCAAGTGCTGCTTCAACTACTCGATTCACAGTTACTGACCAGATGTAAACACCCCAATTAATTGTCAATAAACCTGAGGCTAAAAACAAAAGAGAAAGGGTGCGCGAGCTGCGAACCATCACATATGCGCTCTTTAATTGTTTTCTTAAAGCAAGGAGTGAAATACAGATTAGAAGTGACCAGATTCCACGGTGGGCCAAGATTTCATAGGCGCCAGCTTCTTCAACTAGCTTCCAATAAAGTGGCAGTAGTCCCCAGATGATGTAGGCGGAGATGCCAAAAAGTAGACCTTTATTAAATTTGGTCATCGATAGTTGGTGAACTGAACAGCAAAGTCCAGTTTAGCTCCCTTAATTAGCGCAATAGCGCTCTGCAAATCATCTCGGCTCTTACTTGAAACTCTAAGTTCCTCTCCTTGAATCTGTGCTCTTACAGATTTAGGTCCCTCATCCTTTAATAGCTTTGTGATCTTCTTAGCATTTTCTTGAGAGATTCCCTCTTGTATCGCGCAGAAGATTCGAAAGACTTTGCCGCTCTGAGCTGGCTCTGCAATATCTAGATGCTTTAGTGAGACTGCTCTTTTGATCATCTTCTCCTTTAAAACATCAAGGGCTGCTTTCACCCGCTCTTCTGTTTCTGCCTCAACTAAGATCTTTTCACCAGACATCTCTATCTTTACTCCGGTGTTTTTAAAATCAAATCGGGTGGCAACCTCACGAGAAGCCTGGTTTAGAGCGTTATCTAGCTCCATCCGATCAACTTTTGAAACTACATCAAAACTGCTATCAGCCATGGTCATACCGTATCGCGTGAGGATTTTGAGCGAGAAATCGCTGGTTATTTGAAGCCTTGCTGACCTATTAGAATTAGAGCCTTCTCGGATTCAGCGTTGTATGCGAGGCAATCGGAGATTTCTAGCCCAATAAACAGCTCTTAAGGAGTATCGATGAATAGCGAAATGTTTGCCCAAGTTAAATCTGGCAAAGGCTTTATTGCAGCCCTTGATCAATCAGGTGGCAGCACGCCAAAGACCCTAGCGCTCTATGGCGTTACTGAATCTGCGTATTCCAATGAAGCTGAGATGTTTGATCGCATGCATGAGATGCGCTCACGCCTAATCAAGTCACCAGTATTTAATGGCGAGCGTGTTATCGGCGCAATTCTTTTTGAAATGACTATGGAGCGAACTATTGATGGCATGGGCTCTGCTGAATTCTTATGGAATAAAAAGAGAGTCGTTCCTTTCCTTAAAGTTGATAACGGACTAGCAGATGAGGCAAATAACGTTCAATTAATGAAGCCAATTCCTGAACTTGGCGCAAGAATTGCCGCTGCAAATAAGCATGGAGTCTTTGGCACGAAGATGCGCTCAGTAATTAATATGGCAAACCCATCAGGAATTGATGAAATTGTTAAGCAGCAGTTTGAAGTTGGCAAAGAAATTATCGCAGGTGGTCTTGTTCCAATCATTGAGCCTGAGGTAAATATCAAGAGCGCAGAGAAGGCAGAAGCAGAAGAAATTCTAAAGAAGCAATTAATAGAGCAAGCAAATAGCCTAAACGGCGATCAAAACATCATGCTTAAGCTCTCTCTTCCAACAAAAGCCAATCTTTATAAAGAGCTAGTAGATCATCCTCGCGTTGTAAGAGTCGTTGCTCTCTCTGGTGGATATTCAAGAGAGGTTGCTAATCAAATGCTTGCTGAAAATACTGGCGTTATTGCCTCTTTCTCAAGGGCCCTTGCTGAGGGGCTAAGCGCTCAACAAAGCGATACTGATTTTGATGCGATGCTGAATGCAACAATTCAGAGCATTTATGAGGCGTCAATCAAGTAATAATTAGTAATTTGTGAGCGCGAGGGTGAGTTGCTAGCCTTGCGCAATCAAGTGCTAAATGGTGGGTTGCCCGAGTGGCCAATGGGAGCGGACTGTAAATCCGCCGGCTTAGCCTTCAGTGGTTCAAATCCACTACCCACCACAAGTGCTCTTAGTTCAGAGTCCATTTCACGGTGATAGAGATAGAGACTTCCTCTTCACCAAGATCAATTACAGGAGTTGAGGCATCCTCTGCTTTAGCAACTCCAAGCATTGGGAATGAATATGAAGGAGCAGAGTTTTCTTGTAGTGAAATAACTTTGCCCAATGAGGTTCCAAGAAGCTTGGCATAGGAAGAGGCTTTAGATTTTGCATCAGCAACAGCAGCAGCTCTTGCTTCCTGCATTGCTGCAGATCCTTTAGAGATAAATGGCGCGATGCCATTAATGGCAACACTTTCATTACCTGCGTTAACAACTGATTCAACTACTTTTCCAGCGCTCTCAGCTTTTCGAATTACTACCGTAAATGATTGAGTAGCTCGATAACCAATAATTTCTGAGCCTTTATCTTGAGTGTAGTTATATTCTGGATAGACCGAGAGGTTTGAACTCTTAATATCTTTACTAGCAATTGCCTCTGACTTTAGCGCTGCTCTAACACCAGAAGCTGCTTTGGATGCGCTAGATAGCGCACTTGCACTCTTATCGCTAAGTGAGGTGACGCTAAAGTAAAATCTCACTGCATCGGGAACAACACTCACTGTACCTACTCCCGAGACTGTTATATGACGATCTGATTCAGCTCCTTGAGCTGGATAAACCCCGAGCGCTCCTAGGAGAAATAAAGCGGTAATGGCTGCGGTAATTCGATTCACTTTTCTCATAAGCCTAAGATACCCGCTATGGCAATGATTATTTCTCAATGCTCACTGAGTGTATTACGGCAAAGTGCTGAGAAATTAAGGGCGGGAGACTTAGTCGCCTTTCCAACAGAAACTGTCTATGGCATTGGAGCTGATGCAGAAAATAAAGATGCAGTTGCCAGGATGTATCAGGTGAAAAATAGGCCCACTGGCCACCCGGTTATTATTCATATCGCAGAGCTAAATGATGTTGATTATTGGGCAAAAGATGTTCCAGAGTATGCAATAAATCTAATGAGAGATTTTTGGCCAGGTCCAATGACCCTGCTTCTTAGGAGGAGAGATGCTGCCGGCGACTTTTTAACTGGAGCTCAAGAGATTGTGGGTTTAAGAATTCCGGCAAATAGCTTGGCACTTGGATTACTCAATGAATTTAAAGCATTTGGTGGAAAAGGAATTGCTGCTCCTAGCGCCAATCGTTATGGCGCAGTCTCACCAACAACTGCTGAGGCTGTCAGTCAGGAGTTAAGTGAGTATCTATCACCAAATGATCAAATACTTGATGGCGGGCCTTGCTTAGTTGGAGTTGAATCAACAATCATTGATTGCAGTAGTGAGAGTCCAAAAATTCTTAGACCTGGAGCAATTAGCGCGGAGATGATTGAAGAGAGTACGGGGATAGTTCTTGAAGAAGTTGGCGAAACAAAGATTCGAGTCTCGGGTTCTGATAAGCAGCACTATGCACCAAAGGCAAAAGTGATTGTTGATGGTCAAAGCCAGAGCGGCGAGGGGTTAATTGCAATGAGTGAAGTTACTACCCCAGAAGGTGTTATTCGCTTGGCAGAACCCAAAAGCATTGAAGAGTATGCGCGGGTGCTTTATTCAGCTCTTCGCATGTCAGATACTCAGAATTTGCAGACTGTGAGAATAATTCCACCAACCGGTCAAGGCCTTGCAGTTGCAATTCGTGATCGCATTAATAGAGCAGCAGCAAATTAGATGGTGATAAAGGGTTTTTAGCGTCTAACACTGTATTTCAAAAACTCTTTGCCGCTTGGTCGTATTGCCCTTGCTGTCTCAAGGCAATCGCCTCGTCTGTTAAAAGCTTTTCTTTGAATTTCGATTGCTGGAGTGCCAGCCAATACTGATAACTTAGTTGAGATTTCATCTTCAATAAGTAGTGATGAAATTTCTTCGTCAGCGCTCTCGACAACCTGCCCATAATTTTCTGAAAGGAGTTTGTATAAAGATCCTGAAAGAATTTCTTTATCAAGCCCAGGAGCAAATCTAGCTTTTACATATGAAACTTCCCAAGAGAGAGCTACTTTTTTGTTTGTTCGAACTCTCTCAATACGATAAGACGGCTCGGTAACTTTTGCCCAAGTCGAATCTATCGATTCAGGGCTCTCAATTAACCTGACATCCAAAACTGAAGTTTTATACTCGATTCCTCTCAGCGCGAGTTCTTCACTAAAGGACCTAAGGCTATGGTGATGCGTATCGCGACGAGGAGCGACAAACGTTCCAGAGCCTTGTCTCCTATAAATAAATCCAGAACGTTCTAAAATCTTTAGCGCTTTTTGGATAGTCACTCGTGAGACTCCAAAGTGCTCAGCCATCTGTCTCTCAGTTGGAATCACCTCGTGGATCGCAAGCTCTGAAAGGTCAGCGTGAATCAATTCAGAGATGCGAACAGGTTTTAGGAACTCCTCCTTGGCCAAAGCCCCCACCCCCCTTTTTCTCCCCTTTTCAAGGGAGGAGATACCGATTCCATAACAATTGCGAGAAAAACCTGTCGGATACTAGCATTTTGACCAAAATTGGACTAGACCAACCTACTAAGAACCTGTTGGAATTGCCAGCAGGTAGCTCTAAACGGGAGGTCCCTCATGCGCATTACGCGCAAAAAAGTTATCGCCATTATTTCTTCGATGGCGCTTGTCAGCTCGCTATTTCTTGGCGCGAGCACAGCAAGTGCTGCACCGAAAGATAGCGGAACAGTAACTGTCTGGATTCAAGGAGATGCAAAGTCTTGGCCAGCAGCAGTTGATCGTGCAAATAAGATGTTTAATTCAAAATATCCAAATGTAAAGGTTGATATCCAATATCAGACCTGGGGCGATTCACTTAAGAAACTTGATGCAGCCCTAGTAGCTGGAAATACGCCAGATGTATTTGAATTTGGTAATACTCAAGTTCTTAAATATTCAGCTGCGGGTGCTCTTAAGGATCTAAGCAGTTCGAAGAGCCAATTTGCATATAGCACCAACTGGCTTAAAGGCCTAGAAGAAGCTGGAAGTTATAACAGTAAGCTCTATGCAGTTCCTTACTATGCTGGATCACGGGCAGTTATGTATCGCACTGATCTATTCACTTCGTTAAAAATCAAAGCTCCAAAAACTTATGAGCAATTTACTGCTGCTGCAGATAAGCTAATGGCAGCAAATTCTTCTAACTCTAAGTTCTCGGCTGTCTATATGCCAGGTAAGTACTGGTATGCAGCAATGGGCTTTGTTTATGACTCAAAGGGAGCTATTGCAGTCCAGGAAGCTGGAAAGTGGAAAGGCTCACTAGATTCAGCAGCATCCATTGAAGGATTAACTCGCTGGAAAAATATCGTTGATAAATACTCCAAAGCCGACAAGTCTGGCGATGAGGGTGGTCAATGGGAGGTCTTCGCAGGCGGAAACGTTGCGATGAGCTACTCAAATGGTTGGGAAACATGCTGTATTGCTCCTCAAAAGGGCGCTTTCTTCCCAATGCCTTCAATTCGCGCTGGTGAATACATGCCAGCATTCCTAGGTGGATCAAATCTCGGTGTTCCAGCAAAGGCAAAAAATCCTGACTGGGGCGTCTATTGGATCAAGTCATTCACATCAGGCCAAGCAATGCGAGAGATTGTCAAAGTTGGCAATCTTCCTAACAACACCAGCATGTTGACTCTAGTTAAGGGTGGAAATGCTCAAGTTGCCAAGGGTGCCAGCTCAACCTGGTTCGTTCCTGCAGCAGAGAAGTGGGTAAATGTTGAGAACGCAAACGTTCTGCAAACCATGCTCTCTGATATCGCAACAGGAAAGAAGACAGTTGCGCAAGCAGCTAAAGATGCATCTGCGGAGATTACAAAACTGCTGAACTAGCGGTAAAAAACTCCTAACGAGGTATAAGGAGAGTGGTAGCGTCGAGGGCGCTCCACTCTCCACTCATTTATTGGGAAGTAGGTTTCAAATTTCATGTCTAGCGCAACAAAATTTAGGCTAGGACCAAAGAAGAATTTATGGCCCTATCTCTTAATTACTCCTGCGCTGGCCGTGATTCTTCTTATCTTAGGCTTCCCGGTATTTCGACTCATAACTCTCAGTTTTCAGCAATTTGGCCTTGCGGAAATTGTTTCTGGAATTCCAACTTGGGTTGGCTTTGAAAACTTTCAAGCACTGCTAAAAGATCCAGAGTTCTGGACAGTCTTGCGCAGAACATTCATTTTCACCTTTGCCATGGTTGCTGCTTCAATAGTAATTGGTGCTTGGTTAGCTCATTTGATGCTTCGAATGAACACCATACTTAGATGGTTACTTAATACCACTCTCATTCTGGTCTGGGCAATACCTGCTCTAGTCGGTATTTCGATTTGGAAGTGGATGTTTTCCTTTGAATTTAGCATCATTACCTCAACTATTAATCGTCTTGGTTTTGACTTTGCCCAACGTAATTGGTTTACCAATACCTTTTCAGGGTTTTCAATTATTGGCGGAGTTGTGGTTTGGGGCGCTATCCCATTTATAACAATCAGTATTTATGCGGCTTTAACTCAAGTTCCAAAAGAGCTCCTGGAGGCAGCTGCAATTGATGGCGCAAACTCTAGGCAAATATTTAGATCTGTAATTCTTCCAATACTTCTTCCTATTTATGTAATTCTAATAAGCCTTTCCATAATCTGGGACTTTCAAGTCTTTACCCAAATCTGGGTACTTCTTGATAACCGACCGGCCTCTGAGTATTACACGATGGCAATTTATGCTTTTGAAAAGTCTTTTGGCTTGAGTGAATACGGGATGGGCGCTGCGATTGCCCTTTTGATGATTTTCTCATTATTAGGTGTCACCTGGTTCTACATAAAGAAAATGGTTCAGATTGGAGATGGCAATGCATAGAAAGAGTTCGATTTATGCAAATATCTCTGGTTTCTTTGCCATAATCTTTATGGGGTTTCCAGTTTATTGGATGGTCACTACATCATTTAAGAATCGCCAAGATGTACTTTCGACTGAACCCACAATTTTGCCGAGATCTTTTACTATCGAGAATTACCAGAATGCTTTTTCAAGAGAGGGCTTCTACACCAGTCTAAGAAATAGTTTGATTGTCGTGCTTATCACCGTTGCTATCTCGTTGTTTTTAGCAACTTTCGCAAGTGTTGCAATAGCACGCACTAAATTTACCGGTAAGCGAAGCTTTATCTCAGCGTTGCTTATTGTGCAGATGCTTCCGCTATCTGCCCTGATAATTCCGCTATTCCTGCTATTGACTCGACTCCAACTAACAAACACCATAGGAGGATTAGCGCTTACCTATGTGGCATTCATTTTGCCTTTCACTATTTGGACTTTGAGGGGTTTTCTAGCCAATATTCCAACAGACATCGAAGAGGCTGCCCTAGTTGATGGTTGCACGAGAGTTCAGGCTTATCGCCATGTCCTCTTGCCATTAATGGCTCCAGGATTGGTTGCCACCGCAATATTTGCATTTATACAAGCTTGGAATGAGTTTTTGTTGGCCTACATAATTATGCAGAGTCAAGAAAACCTCACCCTGCCAGTTTGGCTTGCTGGTTTTACGACTAGAACCGGCACCGATTGGGGCCCATTAATGGCAGCATCCACAGTCACAGCTATTCCAGTTGTAATTTTCTTCTCACTAATTCAGAAGCGAATTGCTACAGGTGTCACGGCAGGAGCTGTGAAAGGATGAAATTCAATAATACCGAGAAAGCAATATTGGCCCACTTTTCTCCTGGATTCGGCGGCACGGAGATTCCGGATTGGATTTTTAAATATCTTGAAAACGGGCTTGGAGGAATAACTCTATTTAGTTCAAACTGTCCATCTTTAGATGTAACGCGCGAGTTAATTCTTAAGATCAGGGCTATCTCGCCAAATATTATTATTTCTTTAGATGAGGAAGGTGGTGATGTAACTCGTCTATTTGTTCCTGAAGGAAGCCCATTCCCAACCCCCGCACTTCTTGGACGTTGCAATGATTTAGAACTAACAGAGAGCTCCTTTAAGGAGTTAGGTAAAATTCTAAAGTCTATTGGTGTTGATCTAAATCTAGCTCCAGTTGCTGATGTTGCAACGCAAAGTGATAATCCAATTGTTGCAGTTCGCTCTTTTGGTAACGATGCTGATTTAGTTTCAAAGCATGTAGTCAGTGCAGTCAAGGGTTTGCGAAGCGCTGGAATCGCATCATGTATTAAGCACTTTCCTGGCCACGGAGGGGTATTAGAAGATAGTCATCACGATTTACCTCAGCTAAATGGCGGGATGGATGAACTGATCAATACCCATCTCAAGCCATTCATCTCAGCAATTGGAGATGGAGTAGAGGCAATAATGATGGGGCACATCTTGCTTGCTGCAATTGATTCCATCTCCCCGGCTTCGTGCTCAAGTCTGATTACCAGGAGTTTGCTACGTAAAAGCCTTGGCTTTGAAGGTTTAGTGGTTACCGATGCACTAGATATGGGCGCACTTGGAGGAACAAAGAAAATTCATGCCTCAGCTCTTCGAGCGATATCGGCAGGCGCAGATCTACTCTGCTTTTCCGGTCTCTATGATCAATCAAGTTTTGTGGACCATAGTTTGGTTGCAATTCGAGAGGCTATAGAGAAGGAAGAGATTGAAAGGCAGGCATTAGAGGATAACGCAGAGAAAATCTGGCGTTGGAGACCGCCAGTTGCAACCGATCTGTCTCCAGTATCTTTGCCAGAGGTTTCAAAGTTTAAGTCTGGAGTTAATTATCAAGGTAATCTCTCTTTATCAACCGATCAGATCTCTCTAATTGAGTTGTCTGCTGACCCAACAATTGCTGCTGGCTTTGTCGGTTGGGGATTACGAAGACCATTTATAAGAGCTGGCATTAAGGTTAAATTAGAATCAAGTGACATCGATCTTTCAACTCACAATCAAGGTTGTCTGGTTGTGGCCTTTCGGGATGCTTTCCGAGATAACAAAATACTAGTGGCTCTAGATCGAATCAATCGAAGTAGGCCAGATGCAATATTTGTTGATATGGGATGGCCGACTTGGAGTTTTAATCCTAAAAACATTATTAGGACTTTTGGATCAAGTGCGCTTGCCTCAGAAATCGCGGTAGCTTTTTTGACAGAGAGTCCTATCAGCTCAAAGAGATAAGTTCAAAGTAATTCTCTACGATTCCACTAATTCTGACTTTAGTAGAAACTGTCATAGCTTCGCCCAGCGACCAATTAGGTGGATTTCCCTTACCACTTAAGGCCCAGGCTGCTTGTTTTGCTGCGCCATCTGCCACATACTCACCGATTGCTGGAATATGAATCTCTCTTCCAAACAAGTCAGCAGATATCTGCTGCACGGCAGAATTCTTGGCAGCTCCACCAATTAGTAAAATTCTGGAATAGCTAACTCCCAAACGTTCAACTGCTCTTGCAGCATAAATCATTCCAGCGATAACTCCTTCAATAGAAGCACGGGCAATATTTTCTTTTGTGAAATTGCTATGAGTTATGCCTTGAAAGGAGCCTTTGGCGCGTGGTTTGTTAGGAGTCCTTTCGCCATCAAAGTGAGGAATCATTCTCAAACCCTCTGCTCCAGCTTTTGCAGAGAGGGCTAGGGAGCTAAATTCTTCAAACGAAAGCGAGAGACTTCTTGCAACAGTATTAAATATTTTTGCAGCATTTAAGGTGCAAGCAAGGGGAAGAAAATTACCGGTCGCATCTGCAAAACCAGCCACTTCGCCAGATGAATCATGAGTTGAACTCTTTGATACAGCAAAAGCAGTACCGCTTGTTCCAAGTGAGATAACAAGATCACCAAGAGATGCGCCGAGACCAAGCGCTGCACCTGCATTATCTCCAGCCCCAGCAGCTATTGGGATGTAATCAACGCTAGTTGCTCCAAACTGATTTGGGGCAATAATCTTTGGCAAAGTTATTTTCTTACTACTTCTAATAGTCGTTTCCAGAATATCTAAGCAATACTCGTTTTTTACTGGATCAAAATATCCAGTTCCAGATGCATCAGAGCGATCAGTAAATAGAGTCTCTAGAGATTTGGCTCCAGAGAGTTTCCAAGAGAGCCAATCATGAGGAAGAGCAATTGCAGCAACCTTATTAGCATTTTCTTTTTCGTTATCAGCAAGCCATCTCACCTTTGATGCAGTAAACGAAGCTACTAATTG
>CANNDP010000003.1 GCA_947503395.1 Actinomycetota bacterium | reverse complement strand
ACTAGCGGAAGAGTGACATATCTAAATGTCTCACGCTCATTGGCATAGAGATCCATCGCAGCCTGCTCAAGTCTTGGATCAAGGGAGGCAACCCTTGCTTTAACAGTTACCACCACAAAGGAGATACAGAACATCACATGAGCAATTACTATGGTCCAAAATCCAGGATTAATTCTTAAATTTAGAAACATGGCAAGAAGTGAGGCGCCAAGTACTACCTCTGGAGTTGCCATTGGAAGAAAGATAAGAAGATTAGTGGTTTTCCGTCCCCTAAAGCTATGTCTACTAATTGCAAAAGCAATCATTGTTCCGAGGATGGTTGCCACCACTGTTGAAATAACTCCGATTTGAAGTGAGTTTGCCACGCTTTTACATACTTGTGGAGCTCCGCAAGGATTCTTCCAATTATCTAGCGTAAATCCTTTCCAGACTAGATTACTTTTACCTGAGTCATTAAAGGAGAAAGCAAAGGTATAGGCCACTGGAATAAAGAGGTATATAAAGGCTAAAGCAGCGTAAATTCTGATTAGATTGCGAGAAAACCATCTTGAGCTGCGATGCGAAAAAGAAGGCCGTGGAATCACTTGATTACTCATACCAACTCATCCGTTCCAGATTTGCGGATATAAAGAGTAACTAGAATCAAAATTGTTGCCATCAAGGTAAATGAGAGAGCTGCAGCAGTTGGATAATCAACGACAGCAAAGAACCTTGATTCAATTACATTTCCAATCATCTTGGTGCTGGGGTTTCCAAGAAGAGCAGCATTTACATAATCCCCTGCTGCTGGAATAAAGGTAAGAAGAGTTCCTGCTACAACTCCAGGCATTGAAAGTGGGACTGTCACTTTCCTAAAGGTGGTAAAGCCACTTGCATAGAGATCACCTGATGCCTCCAAAGTTCTAGGATCAATTCGCTCCAGGCTTGCATAAAGTGGCAGAGTCATAAATGGCAAAAAGTTATAAGTTAAACCCGAAACCACTGCAAATGGAGTGGCAGTTAAACGAAGTGATTCATCAACAAAGGGTAGAAGCCTTAGCGTTGAGAGCACCGGCCCTTCATCTCCCAGAATCTGGCTCCAGGCCACAGTTCTTAAAAGAAATGATGTGAAGAAAGGAGCAACAACTAATACCAACAAGATATTGCGGTACTTGCCCGCCTTAAAGGCAATCATGTATGCAAGAGGATAAGAGATTGCAAGAGCTAAAATCGTTGCGATTCCTGCATAGAGAAATGACCTTACATATTGCTCCTGATTTGCAAGGAATGCATCAACATAATTAGCAAAGCGCAGCTCCTGCACATAAGTGCCGATTTGAGCGCCTTGCGGGCGAACCATCGTTGAAGTACTAGCTAGGGAAAATATCGGAATGACAAAGAAGGTAATTAGCCAGATCAAGCCTGGAGCAAGCAGCAGATATGGAGTAAGCGAGCGCTTCTTTAGCGCGCTCCCTCCACCGCTTTTGCTCTTGGTTGCCCCATGCAGAAATGCCATTACTTACTCGTCATCATCAAGATCAGCGCCAGCATTAACATCTTGTGCGCCATCTAAACCAAAGGTGTGTTCACTATCCCATTCAAGTGAGACTTTATCTCCAACTCGTAAATCATGAAGTCCCTCATCGTTTTGTTCAAAGACCACAAGCTCTAGATCCCAAGGGGTTCTAACTAAATACTGCGTTGAAGTTCCCACAAAGGAGCGGTCGGTAACAACACACTCTTTAATGGAGTTAACGCCTTTATCATCAAGGCGAAGTTTTTCAGGACGGACTCCAAGAAGTAGAGCATCATTGCTACTTGAAACTCTTGACTCTGGGATTTCAAAGGTATGTCCCTTAGCGCTGACTGCTACCTTTCCGCCCGAGCGGGATTGGACTTTAACTTTAATTAGATTGCACTGACCTAAGAAGTTTGCCACAAATGCTGTCTTTGGCGCTTCATAAAGTTCTGTGGCAGAGCCCATCTGTTCAATCTTGCCTTGATTCATAACCGCAATCGTGTCAGCCATTGTCATTGCTTCTTCTTGATCATGTGTGACATGGATAAAAGTAATTCCAACTTCCAATTGAATTCGCTTCAACTCAATCTGCATTTGACGCCTCAGTTTTAAATCAAGTGCACCTAGCGGTTCATCAAGAAGTAATACCTCTGGTCGATTAACAATCGCTCTTGCCACAGCAATTCTTTGTTGCTGCCCGCCTGAGAGTTGAGCAGGTTTGCGCTCAGATAGGTGGCCTAGCTCAACAAGATTGAGCGCCTTTTCAACTTCCTCTTTAACATCTTTAATGCCACGTCTTCTAAGACCAAAGGCGATATTTTCAAAGATGCTCAAGTGAGGAAAGAGAGCATAGTTTTGAAAAACGGTATTTACATTGCGCCGATAGGACTTCTGAGTAGTGATATCAGTGTCACCAATAGAGATAGTGCCGGCAGTTGGCTCTTCAAGCCCTGCAATCATTCGAAGCGTTGTGGTTTTGCCACAACCTGATGGTCCAAGGAGTGCAAAGAATGAACCATCAGGAATGGTCAATGAGAGATCATCGACTGCGCAAAAATCTCCATAATATTTGGAGATGCGATTTAGTACTAAGTCGCCAGTGTCCTGTGAGACTTTGGTCTTCGCCATCACCGGCTAGCTACCAAGCCCCTAGTTGCCGACAGCTTCGTCAAAGGCTGCTTGGAAATTCGTAGTCTCATCAGCGTCGAGAGAACGGAAAACCTTAACCTTTGCCAAAGTGGCTTCATCAGGGAAGATAAATGGGCTAGCTGCTAGATCTGGATCAATTTTTTCCAATTCGCTCTGAGCAGCTTCAACTGGGCAGATGTAATTTACATATGCGGCAACTTCAGCCGCAACTGCTGGATCATAATAATGATTCATTAGAAGCTCAGCATTTTTCTTATGGGTTGAAGTTGAAGGAACCAGCATGTTATCGCTCCAGAGCATTCCGCCTGATTCAGGGATTGCAAAGTCAAACTTGCCATCATTTTCAGACTTGAGAATAAACATATCTCCAGACCAGCCAATGACTGCTACTGCATCGCCATTTACTAGATCTTCGGAGTAAGAATTACCACGAACTTTTCTAATAAATCCATCAGCAACTTTGCCCTTTAGAAAGTCAATTGCATTCATATATTGATCTTCAGTGAAATCACTTGAAGGATCAACTCCTTGGTATTGCATGATTATTCCAATTGTGTCGCGCAACTCTGATAGAACAACAATTCGACCCTTATTGGCAGGTGCAAATAAATCTTCAATAGTTCTAACGCCTTTAGGAATCTTTTGAGTATTCCAGCCAAATCCAGCAAAACCTGATTGCCAGGTTAGTGAGTAATTTCTGCCTGGATCAAAACCCACATTGGAAAGAACTTCGCGAATATTTGATTTATTTGGAATATTTGCAGCATCTAGTTCCTGGGCATATCCCAATTCAATCCAGCGAGCTGCCATCCAATCTGTTGGTGTAACAACGTCATAACCAATATCTGAACCAATTCCTAATTGACCTTGAACTTTTCCATAGAAGGTGTTGTTATCGTCAATATCTTCGGTGTAAGTAGCGCTAATTCCAGTAGCTGCTTCAAATGCTTTAAGCGTTGGATACTCCTGAGTATCCTCGTTGTAATCAAGATAAAGTGGCCAGTTAGCCCAACGAACAATCTTTTCGCTATCACTAACATCAACAACGCCTTCTGCTCCGCTATCAGTTGATCCTGTGCCGCATGCAGCAAGGGTGCTGGCTCCTGCAATTGCTCCAGCTCCAACTAGTAGTGAGCGGCGAGTGACTTGGGCGCGGATGATAGAGCGCGCCTCTGGTGATAACTTTTCTGGATCTTTTCTCATCTCTTCACTTTCTCTAGTTGGGTTTACTTCTAATTCGGGGGAAATCTATCAGGCGTTGAGATTTGTCATCACGTGTTTGATGCGCGTGTATTCCTCAAATCCATAACCTGAGAGGTCTTTGCCATGTCCTGAATGCTTAAATCCGCCATGAGGCATCTCAGCAACCATTGGAATATGGGTGTTGATCCAGACGCAACCAAAGTCAAAGGCCTTGGCCATTCTCATCGCGCGGCCATGATCTTTGGTCCAAACACTTGAGGCCAGTCCATATTTCACGCCATTGGCATAACGAACTGCCTCTGCTTCATCAGTGAATTTCTGCACTGTGATAACTGGTGCAAAGATTTCACTCTGAATCATTTCATCGTCTTGTCTTAGATCTGCAACAACAGTTGGGTTCCAGAAATATCCTGGGCGATCAATAGCGCTTCCACCAGCTGTGATTCTGGCATGGGCTGGAGCGCGATCAATAAATCCCTTTACCCTTGCTAGCTGGCTAGCGTTATTAACTGGTCCTACCAAGACATCTTCATCTGGCATACCTACTTTAATAACATTTTTAGCCTGCTCGCTAAGTAGCGCTACTACATCTTCATAGGCGCTTGCTTCAACTAGAACTCTCGTTGCTGCAGTGCAATCTTGTCCAGCATTGAAATATCCAGCAACAGCAATCCACTCACAAGCTGCCTCAATATTTGCATCATCAAAGATAACGACTGGAGCCTTACCGCCAAGTTCTAGATGGATTCGCTTTAGATCTTTAGCTGCGCTTGTTGCAACTTCCATACCTGCCTTAACCGAGCCGGTGATAGAGACAAACTGCGGAATCTCATGTTCTACTAAATGTCTTCCAGTCTCTCGATCTCCAACTACAACATTTATTACACCCTCAGGTAGAAACTCTTGCATTAGCTCTGCCATCCATAGCGTTGAAACTGGAGTGGTATCACTTGGTTTTAGAACAACAGTATTTCCAGCAGCAATTGCTGGGGCCCACTTCCATACCGCCATCATCATTGGATAATTCCATGGCGTTACTTGCGCGCAAACGCCAATTGGCTCACGGCGAATAAAAGATGTGTGTCCCTTGGAATATTCAGCAGCAGATCTTCCCTCAAGATGACGGGCAGCTCCGGCAAAGAATCTAATCTGATCAAGCATGGGGCCAATTTCTTCAGCGCGAGTAACTGCTATTGGCTTTCCTGTGTTCTCGCTTTCAATTCCGATTAGCTCCTCTGAGCGAGCTTCAATCGCATCAGCAATCTTATTGATCGCTTTTTGGCGCTCACCTGGCGTGCTCTCTTTCCAAATTTCAAATGCACTCTCGGCAGATTTCATCGCCTTATCTATATCAGCAGCGTTTGAAACTGGAGCTTTAGCAAAGACTTGCCCGGTTGAGGGATTAATCAAGTCTTGAGTCTTATCTGAAGAGGATGGAAGTGATTTACCGTTGATAAAGTTTTGTAGCGTCTTCAAGGAAAAACCTTTCATAGTTGGTCAGGCGTGAGAGTTTAGTTAATTACTGCCCCCGCTATCAAGAGAGAGAAAAGTAGCGTCTTTTAAGGCTTACTAGCCGCTGCCAATTGGCCGCAGGCTCCATCAATCTCGCGCCCTCTAGTATCACGAACTGTTACCGGAACCCCATACTTCTCTAAGGTTTTAACGAAGGCTATTTCATCTTCCTTTCTAGATGCGGTCCACTTAGAGCCTGGTGTGGGATTTAGTGGAATTAGATTGACGTGGGCATGGCGATTTTTTAATAGCCTGCCTAGAAGATCTGCCCGCCACTTCTGGTCATTGATATCTCTAATTAGTGCGTATTCGATGGAATATCTCCTGCCAGTCATAGCTACATATTTATCTGCCGCGCTTAATACCTCTTTAACCTTCCATCTGGAATTAACTGGAACTAAAGTGTCACGAAGTTCATCATCTGGGGTGTGAAGTGATACAGCGAGGGTGATCTGTAGATCTTCGCTAGTTAATTTCTCAATTCCTGGAACTAGACCTACTGTTGAAACAGTTACTGATCTTGCTCCAATTCCTAGGCCATCTGGCTGCGGGGTAATAATATTTCTAACGCTCTTCATCACTGAGTTGTAATTTGCAAGTGGCTCCCCCATTCCCATAAAGACCACATTTGATAAGCGGGTTGGACCACCTGGCAACTCTCCACTAGCGCAAGCTCTGGCTGCAGCGACAACTTGGGATGTAATTTCACCTGCCGTTAGATTTCTAGTTAAGCCAGCTTGTCCGGTTGCGCAGAAGGGACAATTCATTCCACAGCCTGCCTGCGATGAGATACATACTGTCGTTCTATCTTTATAACGCATCAAAACAGTTTCAACTAATACTCCATCATGTAAGCGCCAGAGATCTTTTCTCGTTTTTCCTTTATCGCACTCAACTTGGCGAACTGGAGTTAGTAGTTTTGGAAGAAAATGCTCAGCAACTAGCGGGCGCATAGCAGCTGGAATATCACTCCAAGAATCAGGCTCTTCGTTGTAATGCGTGAAGTAATGAGTTGCTATCTGATTAGCCCTAAATGCTGGAAGGCCAAGAGATTCAATCTTCGCGCGCCTCTCTGCAATAGTTAGATCTGCTAGGTGCTCAGGGGCCTTCTTCTTTGGCTTAACCTCATCAAATACAAGTTTTATCTCGCTCATGAAAAGCGCTTCAATATCTCAAGAATGCACCAGAGCAGAGGGGCGGTAATTAGCACTGCATCTAGGCGATCTAGCATTCCGCCATGTCCTGGAAGAATTGTTCCCATATCTTTAATTGATAGATCTCGCTTAATGCCACTTTCTAATAGGTCGCCAACAGTTGCAGTAAGTGCGCCGGCGCATCCAGCCAGAGCGCCAATTACTGGGTGATAATCAAGGAGGTAGTAAAAAGCAAGTGAGCTTCCAATTGCGCTAAATATCAACCCGCCAAAGAATCCTTCCCAGGTCTTCTTTGGTGAAATCTTTGGAGCAAGCGGGTGTTTTCCAAGCAAGACTCCAAAGGCCCAAGCAAAAGTATCGTTGCAACCAACCATTACTACTAGCGTTGCGATATAGGAAAAACCCTCGCCAGATCTGGCAAGTAGAAGGATAAAACCTGCGACAAAGCCTGGATATAAAAGCGCAAAGGCTGACGCAGTAGCTCTACTAACAAAGCCATCTACTCCCCCGCGAAGTACTAGTAGCAGAGTAAGTATTAACGAGATGACCATTGAGACCGTTAAGCCTGGAAGTCCGCCAATCCAAGTACTTGAAAGAATCAAGGCAGTTGAAAGAGCAAGCCCTAGATAATTTGAAGTAATGCCCCGAGCTTTAAATGCTGCAGTTAACTCCTTTAAAGCAATCAATACCGCAACAGTCACAAATGCTGCAAAAGCAATTGGAGCATATGACATGGTGGAGAAAACTATTGCCAGAAGTAATAGACCTACCAAAATGGAGGGGAAGAGCTTTCGCCCCGCCTTCTTATTTATCGCCTCATTAATTGAGTGAAGGTCGCTCATAATTTTGCCTCAAAGTTAAACTTCGAGAAGTTCGGCTTCCTTATGCTTTAACATCTCATCGATTTTTGCTCCATGATCAGAGGTGACTTTCTCTAGCTCTTTCTCGCCGCGAGATAGGTCATCTTTACCAATCTGGCCATCTTTCTCTAGCTTCTCCATAGCCTCTTTAGCAGCTCTTCTAATGCTTCTAATAGAGATCTTAGAATCCTCAGCCTTGGTTTTTGCCACCTTAATAAACTCTTTACGTCTCTCCTCGGTTAACTGCGGGAAATTAACGCGAATTACTGTGCCATCTCCCCCAGGATTTACTCCAAGATCTGATTCTCTAATTGACTTCTCTATAGCGGGAATTGCTCCCTTATCAAACGGTGTAATCATCGCTGTTCTTGCCTCTGGCACTTGAACTGTTGCTAGTTGAGACAGCGGAGTGAGAGTTCCGTAATACTCAACCATAATCTTGGCAAACATTGATGGATGAGCTCTTCCCGTTCTAATTGCAGCAAAGTCTTCCTTAGCAACTTCGACAGCCTTGTCCATCTTGGTATTGGTATCGGCAATTACTGATTGAATACTCATCTCTTCCCCTTAATTAACTAACGTTCCGATTGCCTCGCCACGAACAGCGCGAGCAATATTGCCATTTTCAAGAAGGTTAAATACCACGATAGGCAATTTATTCTCGCGGCAGAGGCTAAATGCTGCAGCATCGGCTACAGCAAGTGATTTCGATAAAACTTCATCATAGGTAATTACGTCATAGCGCTTTGCGTCTTTATCTTTTCTAGGATCTGCTGAATAGACCCCATCAACCCCGCTCTTTGCAAGAAGAAGAGCATCTACTCCTATTTCAAGAGCTCTCTGAGCTGCAACGGTATCGGTTGTGAAAAATGGCATACCCGCGCCTGCACCAAAGATAACTACTCGCCCTTTTTCTAGATGGCGAATTGATCTACGTGGAATATATGGCTCAGCAACTTGACCCATAGCAATAGCGGTTTGAACTCTGGTTTCAATTCCCTCTTTTTCAAGAAAATCTTGTAGCGCTAGGCAGTTCATAACAGTTCCTAGCATTCCCATATAGTCAGCTCTAGCTCGATCCATACCGCGCTCTTGAAGTTCTGCGCCTCTAAAGTAATTTCCGCCGCCAACAACAATTGCTACTTGAGTCCCGGAGCGAACTACCTCTGCAATTTGCTCGGCAACGCCGTGGACGACATCTGGATCTACTCCAACGCCCTTGCTTCCGCCAAAGACTTCACCAGATAATTTAAGGAGTACTCGCTTATAGGCCTTTCGCTTATCTGCCATATCGCCACTCCTTAAAATATCTAGAGATCTACGGAAATAACTTTACTGTCCTACTCGGAATCGATAGAAGGCTGACACGGAATTTTGCGCCTCAGTAAGGATCGCTGCAACGCTCTTCTTCTGATCTTTAGCAAAGGCCTGCTCAAGGAGAGCAACCTCTTTGATAAAGCCAGTCACGCGCCCCTCGGTAATTTTGGCGATAGCTGCCTCAGGCTTACCCTCATTCTTAGCGGTCTCTTCAGCAACCTTGCGCTCATGCTCTAAGACATCAGCAGGCACTGAAGCCCGATCTAAGTACTGCGGGGCAAATGCTGCAATGTGCTGAGCAATATCTTTTCCAACTACTGCATCATCTTTAGCAAGTGCTACCAATACTCCAACTTGTGGTGGCAAATCTGGGCTAGTGCGATGTAGATATTGAGCATTGGGCGAGCCTTGAATTACTGCAAGACGTCTTAACTCAACTTTCTCCCCCATAGTTGCATTAGCTTCATCAATTACCTCTTGTACAGCTTTACCTGTTGCAAGCTTTGAAGTTAGAAATGCTGCAAGATCGCTCTGCTTTGAGGAAAAAAGATGCTCAAGAAGTTCATTGGCAACTGCTTGAAACCTCTCTCCCTTAGCAACGAAATCTGTTTCGCAATTAAGTTCAAGCATTACCGAAGTGTTGCCCTCTGATTTGGCAGCGATAAGTCCATTTGAAGTAGCTCTACCTTCACGCTTGGTAACGCCTTTAAGGCCTTTAACGCGGATAATTTCTACTGCCTTATCAAAGTCACCTGCTGCTTCATCTAAAGCTTTTTTGCAATCAACCATTCCGGCTGCAGTTGCTTCGCGAAGCCTCTTTACATCAGCTGCTGAATATGACACTTATGCTCCTTGGTTCTCAGTTGGTGCTTCAGGAGTTCCTGCAAGTAGCTCCTTCTCCCAATCTGCAAGAGGCTCACCGGCAGCAACGTTGCCTTCAGCGCTCTTAGCTGCATCCATTGCTTCTTTAGCAACATTTGCAGAGCGCGCTTGAAGTCCTGCTGCAACAGCATCTGCAATGACTCGAGTTAGCAGCGCTACTGAGCGAATTGCATCATCGTTTCCAGGAATCTTGAAATCAACTTCATCTGGATCGCAGTTTGTATCAAGGATTGCAATAACTGGAATCCCAAGCTTATGAGCCTCAGCAACTGCTAGATGCTCTTTCTTGGTATCAACCACCCAAACTGCTGATGGCAATTTGGTCATGTTACGAATTCCATCAAGGTTCTTATGAAGCTTTTCGCGCTCACGACGGAGCAAGAGAAGTTCTTTCTTAGTTAGAACTTGATCATTAGATGCCTCAAGAGCCTCTAGCTCTTTTAAACGTTGGATACGCTTATAGACAGTTGGGAAGTTAGTAAGCATTCCACCAAGCCAACGCTCAGTGACATAAGGCATTCCAACTCGAGCGGCTTGAGACTTAATTGGCTCTTGAGCCTGCTTCTTTGTTCCTACAAATAATAGGTGTCCACCTTTTGCAACTGTGTCTTTGACAAAGTCATAGGTCTTATCGATTAGGGCAAGTGATTGCTGAATATCGATGATGTAGATTCCATTGCGCTCTGTGAAGATAAAGCGCTTCATCTTTGGATTCCAACGACGAGTCTGATGTCCAAAGTGAACACCGCTGTCGAGGAGTTCTCGCATTGTTACAACCGCCATGGCGGCACGCTCCTTAAGCGCGAACTTTTCGTTCGCATCGGTTAATGAACCAACTATTTGTTAGTTCTCTAGCGTCTAGGCACCGACTAACTCATTTAGAGTCAGACCGAAATGGTTTCCTCAAGTAATTACAGCGTGTGTAATTAAATGAAGTAGACGCGTGAAGTCACAGAGTTTTACCTCTGTGCGGGCCAAATCCTACCCGACCCACAACCCCACTTTTTCCACCCCTAATGGCCCCCAAGTCCTAGCCAGGAAGGAATTTGGGAAGGCTTTGAGAATGAAAATTGCAGCCATCCTCGCAGCCCTTTCGATTGGCTTTATCGCTGGCCTCACTTTTAATCCACCAAATCCAGTAGAGATCGCAGAGACTCAGATTCAATTACGAAGAGAAATTAATGGTGATGCGAGTTAAGCCCGGGGATGAGCCTGCTCATATGCTTTTTTAATTCTCTCTTGAGAGACATGGGTATATATCTGAGTAGTGGCAAGGGATGAGTGGCCGAGAATTTCTTGAACAGTTCTTAAATCAGCGCCGCCTTCAAGTAAATGTGTTGCTGCGCTATGTCTAAGAGTATGTGGCCCTAATTTCTTATCGCTACCAATTGCTTCCATCGCTTGATAGACAACGTCCCTAGCAACTCTTTGATCAATTCTCTTACCACGAGAGCCAATAAATAGTGCACTGCCACTTGCTTCACTTACTAGCTCTGCTCTTCCTTTATTAATCCAATTATCAACAGCATTAAGTGCTGGTTGCCCAAGAGGAACGATTCTTTCTTTACTTCCTTTGCCCATCACTTTGATAGTCGATCTCTGCCTATCAATATCACCAAGATCTAATCCAACAAGCTCTGAGATGCGAATACCTGAGCCATATAAGACTTCTACTAACGCTAGATCTCGAAGCGAGCTGGCACTTTCCTCTTCCTGCGCTCTTATCTCTAGTGCTTTTATTGTTAGCGCTGCACTTTCGATATCTAAAACATCGGGCAAATTTCTCTCAGGCTTTGGAGCAATTAAATCTTTACCGATATCTCTTGCTAGCCAGCCGCTTCTTACCCCCCAATAGGTGAAGGCGCGAATTGAAACTACCCGGCGGGTAATTGAAGATCTCGCTGCTCCCTTAGTTGAAAGGTTTGCCAGCCAAGAGCGAATGTGATTTAGCTCTAGCTGAGCAAACTCTGAGACTCCCAATTGATTTATATGAAGTAGGAGCGACTCTAAATCAGCAAGGTATGCCCTAATGGAGTTCTCTGAGAGATTTCGCTCAGAGATTAGATGGCTTCGATAAGCCTTTGCCAACTCACTATCTAGCGCCATAAACCCTAGGTTATCTAGGAATCACCTCTAAGAACGATAGACACAGCGTTGCTTCTAAGCAACACTTAATCCACGCTGTTTCAGATGCGCAAAGTGTGGATCTTCTTCGGTGGTTTGTCAGAGGTCAGTGAATCACTTAGCTACTAAATGGCGAAGGGGCAGCAATTGAAAATTCTCTTGGTAATAAGTGATACTGCCTTTGAGCCAAGCCTTACAAATACTGAAACTGAAATAAGGGTCACAATTGGAATAAATGATGACTTTGATCAGATTTTAGATGTTACATCCGGGATATTAGATACTGAGCAGATAGCTCACCTGCATCGCCTCTGGGCAGATGATGCTTTTCCGAGAGACTTTAATCGAACCGGAGATGAGCTAATCATCACTGCAAGAGAGTGATTAGCTGCGCTTTTTATCTATTGCACCAAGTGCGATAAGCAGAGTCTCTGGCGAGACTTCAAGTGCTTGAGCAAGAGGGGCAATGACATCAATTTTTGGGATGCGCTCTTGGCGAAAATAGCGAGAGATTGAGCCCTTATCGATTCCTGTTTTTAAGTGGAGTTCTTCAAGCCCTGAAATCTTTAACTGTTCCATTCTTGCTCTTAGCCACTCTGATGATTCGCTAGGAGTTAATTTCACTCCCTTTTTTAAAACCGTGCGCATAGCTAAATTCTTTTCTCTCCTTACCTAAAACCCTTACTCAGGTTTCTTTCCTGCTCTTATTAGCCCATAAGTTAGCGCATCTTCTAGCGCCATGGCAGAGGCGGCAATAACATTTTCATGAACTCCAATTGTGCTCCACTCGCCATGGCCATCGCTGCTCTCAACCAATACTCTTGTAATAGCCCCAGTTCCTAGGCGACCTTCCAAGATACGAACTTTGTAATCAGTTAGCTCAAGCTCAGCTAGTTCTGGATATAACTTCTCAAGGCCATTTCGTAGCGCTCTATCGATTGCGTTAACTGGGCCGTTTCCACTACCAGAGGATGAAATTAACTCTCCCTTTGCCCTAATGCTTACCTCAGCTCTTGAAGTCACTGAGCCATCTTCGAGCTGATCAACGCTAGTTTTCCAACTCTCAATAGTGAAAAATGATGGCTTCTTTCCAGCAAGCTCTTCTCGCAATAACAGCTCAAAGCTGGCATCTGCTGCCTCAAATGTGTAACCACCAGATTCCAATTCTTTTACTCGCTCAACTAAGCGAGCGACAACCTCTTTTTCTTTACTTAAGTCAAAACCAAGTTGTGAGGATTTAATTTCAATTGATGCCCTTCCTGCCATTTCAGAAACGAGCATTCTCATATCGTTACCAACGCTCTCGGGATTTTCATGTTGATAGAGCGCTGGATCAACTTTAATTGCGGATGCATGAAGGCCTGCTTTATGTGCAAAGGCAGAGATACCAACATATGGCTGTCTAGCACTTGGTGAGACATTGGTAACTTCAGCAACAGCGTGAGCAATTCGAAATGCCTCCTCTAGCGCTCCAGCTGGAAGTACTTCTTGCTTTTTCTTTAACTGCAGATTAGCGATGATTGCAATGAGATCAGCATTTCCAGTTCTCTCGCCATAGCCATTTAAAGTTCCTTGGACATGGCTTGCTCCAGCTGCAACAGCAGCAAGTGAGTTAGCGATAGCGCATCCTGTGTCATTATGACAATGGATTCCAATACGAGCAGAGCTATCTGAAATTACCTTTGCAACTACATCTGATAGTTCATCAGGCAGCATCCCGCCATTGGTATCACAGAGAGCAATAACATCTGCTCCAGCCTCTGCTGCAACTCTTACGACCTCAAGTGCATATGCTGGATTTGCCCGATATCCATCAAAGAAATGTTCCGCATCAAGAAATACTCTCTGGCCGCCTTGCCTTAAAAACTTAATTGAATCCTTAATCATCGCTAGGTTTTCTTGCAGATCTGTTTTTAAAGCTAGCTCAACGTGGCGATCATGTGACTTTGCAACAAGAGTCACAACTGGAGCTCCAGAATCAGCTAGCGCTCTAAGAAGCGCGTCATCTGCTGCTTTGGTATTGGTCCTCCTGGTGGCGCCAAAGGCTACAAATGTTGCATTCTTTAACTTCAACTCTTTAGCAGCTAATTTGAAGAATTCAGTATCTTTTGGATTAGCCCCAGGCCATCCCCCTTCAATAAAGCCCACTCCTAGATCATCAAGATGTCTAGCAATAGTTAATTTGTCATGGACTGAGAGATTAAGACCCTCTTGCTGCGCGCCATCTCTTAGTGTGGTGTCATAGATATGAAATGAATCAGAGATTGCCACTAGATGACTCGCTTCATCCAGCCATGTTTATCTGGGATAGTGCCATGTTGAATGCCGAGTAAGTGATTACGAATTTCCATAGTTATCGGCCCAGGATTGCCATCACCGGTTACCCAGGTTCCATACTTGCTCTTTGCAGAACCAACAGGTGCAATAACAGCTGCTGTTCCGCAGGCAAATATCTCAGAAATCTCTCCACTTGCAACGCCATCTCGCCATTGATCAATTGAGATCATTCCCTCTTCGACTCTATATCCCAAATCTTTAGCAACGCTTAAAATTGAATCTCTTGTGATGCCATGAAGCAAGGTTCCAGTTAATTTTGGAGTGAAGATAGTTGCATCTTTTCCTCTACCCTTAACAAAGTAGAGATTCATTCCGCCCATCTCTTCAACCCAGAATCGCTCTTTGGCATCAAGCCAGACCACTTGATCACAACCCTCTTTTGCTGCCTCCTGCTGAGCAAGAAGAGATGCTGCATAATTTCCACCACATTTTGCCTCGCCAGTTCCACCAAGTACTGCTCTGACATACTCTAAAGAGATCCAAACTGTTACAGCTTTGGCAGAATTAAAGTAAGCAGCTGCAGGGGTGGCAATTACTGCAAATAAAGCTTTATTAGATGGCCTTACTCCAAGACCAACTTCAGTTGCGATCATAAAGGGCCTTAAATAAAGAGATTCGCCAACTTTCTTTGGCACCCAACCAGCATCTTGCTTTACTAAAGCCTCAACGGCGCTAACAAAGTCTTCAACTGGAAGCTCTGGGAGAGTGATTCGCGCTGCGCTCTTTGCAAAGCGAAGAGCATTAGCATCAGGGCGAAAGAGCGCGATAGATCCATCTGGTTGGTAGTAAGCCTTCATTCCTTCAAAGATTTCTTGTCCATAATGAAAAACCATTGCAGCAGGATCTAAATTGAGCGGTCCATAGGCAGAGATTGTTAGATCAGACCAACCACTCGACTGATTCCATTCAGCAACTGCCATGTGATCTGTGAAGTATTTTCCAAATCCAGGCGTCTCTAGATACTGATCTCTCTGAGTTGGCGAGATTGGATTTGATGAAGGTCTGATTGAAATTTTCATTAGCTAAGAGCCTTTGCTAGGTCATCGCCTATTTCACTAGTGCTTCGCTTCTTATCAGCCCTGGTAAGCAAGTCAGCCTCAACTGCTCTTTCAACATCTCTTGCAGCATCACTAAGCCCTAAATGATTAAGTAGCATCGCAACAGACATAATTGTTGCAGTTGGATCAGCAATTCCTTTTCCTGCGATATCAGGGGCTGAGCCATGTACTGGTTCAAACATTGAAGGAAACTCACCACTTGGATTGATATTGCCAGAGGCAGCAAGGCCAATACCGCCGCAGATAGCAGCAGCGATATCAGTCAAAATATCTCCAAAGAGATTATCGGTTACCACTACATCAAAGCGCTCCGGATTTGTTACAAAGAACATCGAGGCTGCATCAACATGGAGATAATCTGTGCTTACTTGAGGAAAATCCTTTGCAACTTCTTCAAACGTTCTTGTCCAAAGACTGCCAGCTCGTGTTAAAACATTATTCTTATGAACTAAAGTCAATTTCTTTCTAGGTCTTGCCATAGCTCTATTAAATGCATCTCTTATAACTCGCTCTGCGCCTCGTCTGGTATTGAGGCTCTCCTCAGTTGCAATCTCACTTGAAGTTCCAAAGCCAAGAACGCCGCCGGCTCCAACATAAGGTCCTTCGGTTCCCTCTCTAACCACAATGAAATCAATCGGCGCACTTGTCTTTAGTGGACCAACTACTCCTGGATATAGGCGTGCCGGGCGCAGGTTGATGTAATGATCAAAGGCAAAACGAAGTTTTAGAAGTAACCCGCGCTCAAGAACTCCACTTGGAACACTTGGATCTCCTACTGCGCCAAGAAGAATTACATCAAAGCTCTTTAGCTCTTCCAGAGTTTTATCTGGCAGAACTTCCCCTGTTTTATGCCAGAAGGCGGCCCCTAATTCAAAGGCTTTCTTGCTATAGGTAAAGCCATGCTTCTTGCCCGCTGCATCAAGAATTTTCAAACCCTCATTAACAACCTCAGGTCCGATTCCATCGCCTGCGATTACTGCAAGATTAAAGTTTTTACTCATACCAGTAGGGATACCGATCTAGATACCCGAGCTCCAACCTCTTTAGCGATCTTTTCTGTGAACTCAATTGGAATCGCAGAGTCAACTGTTAGCGCCATTAGAGCCTCACCGCCTGCCTTATCTCTAGCAACTTGCATATTGGCGATATTAATTTTTGCAGCACCTAGAATATTTCCAACAGCTCCGACAACTCCTGGTTTATCTTCATATATGAGAAATAGAAGATGATCACTTGGTGGTAGCTCAATATCAAACTTATTGATACGGATTATCTTCTCCACTTTTCGAATTCCCATAAGAGTTGCATCTACTTCAACTCTTGAGCCATTTGAGAAAGCAGCGCGAAGGCAGATCATGCTTCGATAATCCTCGCACTCAGCCTCACTTGTAACTGTGGCACTCATGCCTTTTTCTTGCGCAAGATTTGGGGAGTTAACATAAGTGGCATCTTCGGTTCCAATTGCAATTAGCGCTCCCTTTAGCGCAGAAGTTGCCAAAATTGATGAGTCATAAATAGAGACTTCACCTTTAACAGTAATTTCAATACTTACTGGAAGCTCTGCCTCAAGACCGGTTGCAATCTGGGCCATCTTTTCCACTAATGGAAGCGTTGGACGGATCTCTTCATGAATCTCGCCGCCTTTAACATTTACTGCATCTGGCACAAGCTCTCCTGAGAGCGCCTTGCGAACTGATACTGCTACGGCAATTCCTGCTCTTTCTTGAGCTTCATCTGTTGATGCGCCAAGATGAGGAGTTGCAACAACTTGATCTAGAGTAAATAACGGAGAATCAGTGCAAGGCTCAGTTGCAAATACATCAAGTCCAGCACCTGCTACTCGCCCCTCGCTAATTGCTTTATAGAGCGCAGCTTCATCTAATACTCCACCGCGGGCAGCATTAATGATTCGAACAGTTGGCTTAACTTTGCTCAGCGCTGTATCGCCAATTAAGTTAGCGGTCTCTTTTGTCTTTGGAAGATGGATCGTGATGAAATCAGAGTTTGCTAGCAAATCATCAAGTGAGACTAGATCTACCCCAAGTGCTGCCGCCTTTGCCGGTTGAAGATATGGGTCATATGCAATTACCTTCATCCCAAATGCCTGCATGCGATGAGCAACAAGTTGACCAATTCTTCCAAAGCCAACAACACCTAGTGTCTTTTCAAATAACTCAGCGCCAGTGTATTTAGAGCGAGCCCACTTTCCGCCCTTTAGCGCGGCGTGAGCAGGTGAGAGATGGCGAGCAGATGCTAGAAGAAGAGCAATTGCAAGTTCTGCTGCGCTGACAATATTTGATGTAGGAGCATTAACAACCATAACTCCAGCGGCAGTTGCAGCAGGAATATCAACGTTATCTAGCCCAACACCAGCTCTTGCGATGACCTTTAAACCTTTAGCTGCAGAGATTGCCTCGCTATCCATTTTTGTGGCAGAGCGAATCAAAACTGCATCAACTCCTGAAGAGAGACAGGCCAGTAACTCAGATCTATTCGCCCCATCACAGTTGATAATCTCAAACTCTGGTCCTAGGGCATCTAGGGTTGCTGGACTTAGCTCCTCAGCAATTAGAACTTTGGGTTTAGCCACGCGATGCAGATCCTTCCTTGTAATCATCCTTATTGGCAGCTTTAACCCAAGACATCATCTTGCGTAGATTTCTGCCAACTTCCTCAATCGGATGAGACTCACCTTTAGCGCGCAGTGATTTAAATTCTGGAGCGCCAGCATCTTGATCTTCGATAAAGCGCTTAGCAAATGCGCCGCTCTGGATATCTCCTAGCACGGCCTTCATATTCTCTTTTACTCTTGGATCAATAACTCTTGGCCCTGAGATGTAATCGCCATATTCAGCTGTATCTGAAACTGACCAACGCTGCTTAGCAATTCCACCTTCATACATAAGATCAACGATGAGTTTTAGCTCATGGAGACACTCAAAGTAGGCAACCTCTGGTTGATATCCAGCTTCAATGAGAACTTCAAAACCATATTGCACTAATTGCGATGCTCCGCCGCAGAGCACTGATTGCTCACCGAATAGATCTGTCTCGGTCTCCTCGGTGAAGGTAGTAAGAATTCCACCTGCTCTTAAACCTCCCATTGCCTTTGCATAAGAGAGAGTAAGTGGCCAAGCAGATCCAGTTGCATCTTGCTCAACAGCTACGATATCTGGAACTCCGCGCCCTGCAGCAAACTCACGTCTTACTAGATGTCCTGGGCCCTTTGGGGCAACCATACAAACATCAATATTTGCTGGCGGCTTTATATAACCAAAGCGAATATTAAATCCATGACCAAAGAAGAGCGCATCTCCAGCTTTTAGATTAGGTTCGATAGATTCTTTATAAATATGGCGCTGCTTATGATCAGGAGCAAGGAGCATAATTACTGTTGCTTCTTTAACTGCCTCTGCAACCGAGAGAACTCTTAAACCCTCTTCTTCTGCCTTGGCACGGGATTTAGAACCCTCGGCTAGTCCAACTCTTACATCAACACCACTATCGCGCAGGTTTAGGGCATGGGCATGTCCTTGTGACCCGTATCCAATGACCGCAACTTTTCGACCCTGTATTACCGAAAGGTCTGCATCTTCGTCATGATAAATAGTTGCCACGTTCTCCTGCTTTCTAGTTTAGTTTTGGTAGTCCTCGGTCTGGCTATGCGTCGATGAAGAAGCTAGTCCAGTTTCTTGCAAAGTTCGTTCAGCCAAAGTCGCATCGCCATTTTCTAGCGCGATAAGACCTGATTGAACCAACTCTTTTATTCCAAAGCTTGTTAACTCACCTAATAGCGCTGCAATCTCAGCGCTACTTCCTATCGCCTCAATGGTAAGGCTGGCGGAAGCCTGGCTAACAATTGAGGCTCGATATTTGCCCACAACAGCTTCAATCTTTGAGCGATTATCTCCAGCGCTATTTACTTTAACCATCAAAAGCTCTCTTTGATGGGAGTTCTTATCTTCCATCTCTTGAATGCCGATAACGTTAACTAATTTAAATAGCTGGGCGCTGACCTGATCTAGTGCGTGGCCCTCAAGGTTTAAAACAATAGTAATTCTCGAGATCTCAGGACTCTCTGTTGGTCCTACGGCAAGTGAATCAATGTTGTATCCCCGGCGAGAAAATAGAGATGCAACCCTGGCTAGAACACCTGGGCTATTTTCAACAAGTACAGAGAGCGTGTGTTGGGCCATGGCTATAACTCCTGTGAATCCCAGTCAGGTGCCATCTCTTTGGCAATCAAAATATCATCATTTGAAGTTCCGGCAGCCACCATTGGCCAGACCATCGCATCTCTATGAACGCCAAAGTCCACTACAACTGGTGCATCATTGATTGCATTTGCTTCCTTGATAATTTTATCAACATCACCCTTTGACTCACATCGAAGACCAACGCAGCCCATTGCCTCTGCAAGTTTTGCAAAGTCAGGAATTCTCTTGGAGTGAAGATCGGTATTTGAGTAACGCTCTTTATAAAAAAGAGTCTGCCACTGACGAACCATTCCAAGGCTCTCATTATTAATAACAGCCACCTTGATTGGAATATCATTTAGCGCGCAGGTTACCAATTCCTGATTTGTCATCTGGAAGCAACCATCACCATCAATTGCCCAAACTGGGGTATCAGGGGCACCAACTTTTGCACCCATTGCAGCTGGAACTGCATAACCCATAGTTCCAAGGCCACCAGAATTTAGCCAGGTTCTTGGTTTTTCATACTTAACAAATTGTGATGCCCACATCTGATGTTGCCCAACTCCTGCTACATAGATTCCATCAGGGCCGGTAATTGCTCCGATTCGCTCAATTACATATTGTGGTGATAGCGATCCATCACTTGGTTCGTTATATCCAAGTGGATACTTCTGGCGTAGTGAATTCATCTGCTTCCACCACGAAGTGATATCAGCCTTATTCTTAGCAAACTCAACCTTAACTGCGGGAATTAGCGCTTTAATGATTGGGCCAAGATCACCAATGATTGGCACGTCTGCGTAGCGATTCTTACCAATTTCTGCCGGGTCAATATCGGCGTGAATTATCTTGGCATTTGGGGCAAATGTAGAGAGTTTTCCAGTCACTCGATCATCAAATCGAGCGCCCAAAGTAATAAGTAAATCTGCTTTCTGCAGGCCAGTAACAGCAGCAACTGTTCCATGCATTCCTGGCATGCCAAGATGCTGGCTATGGCTATCAGGAAAGGCTCCTCTTGCCATCAAAGTTGTAACAACTGGAGCTCCAACTAGCTCTGCTAGCACAAGAAGTTCTTTTGCAGCATTGGCCTTTATTACTCCGCCGCCGATATAGAAGATTGGTTTACTTGATTGAGCGATAAGTGATGCAGCATCTCGAATTGCCTCTGAGTTTGGCTCTATCTGCGGGTTATAACCTAGAAGGTTTAACTTCTTTGGATAGTTATAGCTAGTCATCTTCTGTAGCGCATCTTTAGCGATATCAACTAGAACTGGTCCTGGCCTTCCAGATGATGCAATATAAAAAGCTTCAGCAATTGCCCGAGGAATTTGGGCAGGATCTGTAATCAAGTAATTATGTTTTGTTATCGGCATTGTTATTCCGCGGATATCAGCTTCTTGGAAAGCATCAGTTCCGATGGCAGCTGAAGGAACTTGACCGGTGATAGCAACAAGTGGAACTGAATCCATCTGCGCATCAGCAATCGGTGTAACTAAATTTGTAGCTCCTGGCCCTGAAGTTGCAATACATACCCCAACACGGCCAGTTACTTGGGCATATCCAGTTGCAGCATGACCTGCTCCTTGTTCATGGCGAACCAGGATGTGGCGGATCTTTGAATCAAAGATTGGATCATAAGCAGGAAGAATTGCGCCACCAGGAATACCAAACATGACATCAACGCCAGAATCTTCTAGCGCGTTAACGAGGGCTTGAGCCCCTGTTATCTCACTTGCCATCTTGGTCCACTCCTTTCTTCCAATTCTTTATTAGGCCCACTAATGCAAAAACCCTCAGTTTCCTGAGGGTGCGCGTGAACTTTTATCTAGTTCACGCGCAGCGAATCACCACTGAAACAAGTGTGATTACAGAAGTTGATTTCGCTGACATGTGGATAAGTATCCCCTGATAAAAAGTTTGAGTCAACCCTTAAGACGGCCATCTCACAATATGAACGGGGATTAATCCCCCTCTTAGTCGCAGACCGCGCCCTTTGATGCTGATCCCACAAGCTTTACATACTTACCCAATACCCCGGAGGTATACCTACTTGGTAGCGGTTTAAAGCTCTCTCTTCTCTTTGCTAACTCACTTTCATCAACTAATAAATCTAGCGTTCTTGCATTGATATCAATCCGAATTCGATCGCCATCTTTAACAAGCGCAATTGCTCCACCATCACTTGCCTCTGGTGCAACATGGCCCACACATAGCCCAGTTGTGCCACCTGAGAATCTGCCATCGGTAATTAAGAGAACAGATTTTCCAAGACCTGCGCCTTTAATTGCGCCAGTAATCATTAACATCTCGCGCATTCCAGGCCCGCCCTTTGGTCCTTCATAGCGAATCACTACAACATCACCTGCTGTGATAGTTCCATCTTCTAGCGCTTGCATCGCAGCTTGCTCTCTATCAAAGACTCTGGCAGGTCCTTCGAAGGAGTCAACTCCAACTCCAGCAACCTTTGTCACTGCGCCATCTTTAGCAAGTGAGCCACTTAAAATTGTGATTCCACCGCTAACGCCCATTGGGCTTTTTACCGCTCTTAAGATTTCGCCATCAGGATCTGGTGGATTGATATCCGCTAAATTCTCAGCCATAGTTTTTCCAGTGACTGTTAAACAATCTCCATGAAGTAGGCCAGCATCTAGTAGGGCCTTTAATATCACTGGGATTCCCCCGACTTTATCGACATCGCTCATAACAAATCTGCCAAATGGTTTTAAATCACCAAGTAGCGGAACCTTTGAGCCAATGCGATGGAAATCATTTAAAGTTAAATCAACCTTTGCTTCGTGGGCAATTGCTAATAAGTGAAGAACAGCATTAGTTGATCCGCCGAGAGCCATAAGGGCAGTGATGGCATTTTCAAATGCTCGCTTACTCAAAATATCTCTTGTAGTTATTCCTGCTCTTATTAGCTCAACAACAGCTGCCCCTGACTTAACAGCATAGCTATCACGCCTGCGATCAACTGCTGGCGGAGCAGCAGAGCCAGGAAGTGATAGACCAATGGCTTCACCAATAGTTGCCATTGTGTTTGCCGTATACATCCCACCGCAGGCACCTTCACCTGGACAGATAGCGCGCTCAATTTTATCGACCTGCTCTTGAGAAATTAAGCCTCTGGCGCATGCTCCAACTGCTTCGAAGGCATCAATGATGGTGACATCTTTTCCATCAACTTGTCCTGGAAGAGTAGAGCCGGCATAAACAAAGACGCTAGCAACATCAAGACGCGCTGCTGCCATCATCATTCCTGGAAGAGACTTATCACAACCAGCAAATGTGACCATGCCATCAAATCTCTCTGCTTGCATAACTGTTTCAACAGAGTCTGCAATAACTTCTCTTGAAACTAATGAGAAGTGCATTCCCTCATGGCCCATTGATATGCCATCAGAGACTGAGATAGTGCCAAACTGCATTGGAAATCCGCCTGCATCAAGGACTCCTTGCTTTGATGCTTTTGCTAAACGATCTAACGAGAGATTACATGGCGTGATTTCATTCCAAGAAGATGCAATTCCTATTTGTGGCTTAACCCAATCTTCATCTTTCATTCCTACCGCTCTAAGCATTCCGCGAGCAGGAGCGCGCTCAAGACCATCTGTTACAAGTCCAGAACGCGGCTTCATTGGATTTGTCATGAGTTAATCCTACTTATCCCTGTCCTAAATGCTTAAGTAGAAGATCGCGCACCTTTGCTGCATCAGCTTGACCCTTAGAATCCTTCATTACTGCGCCAATTAGAGCTCCTGAGGCCGGGATATTTCCCCCTCTAACCTTCTCGGCAACATCTGGAGCAGCTGCGATTGCTCGCTCAATTGCTGCCATTAATGATGAATCATCGGAGACAACTTTGATACCACGAGTTTCAATTATTTTTGCCACGCTACCCTCGCCATTAATTAACGCCTCAACAACCTGGCGAGCTAATTTATCGGTTAGCTCTCCCTTAACAATTAGGGCGATAACTTCAGCAACATCTGCAGCGCTGATAGCTAGATCTGCGGCAGCAACTGCCTTCTCATTAGCAATTCTGGCTATTTCACCTAACCACCAAGAGCGAGCGCGAGTAGGATCTGCCCCTAATTTCACGGTTGCTTCAACTAAATCTAGAACATCAGCATTGATCATTGCTGCCATCTCTTTATCTGGCACCTGCCAAGCCTCTTGTAATTTCTTTCTTCTAACTGAGGGTTTTTCTGGAAGCGTTGCAGCAATCTTTGCAATTAACTCTTTACTTGGAGCAATTGGAACCAAATCTGGCTCTGGAAAATATCGGTAATCCTCGGCTTGCTCCTTTGAGCGCCCAGAAGTTGTTAGACCAGTATCTTCATGGAAATGTCTAGTCTCCTGTATTACTCGCTGATTGGAATTTAGAAGTTCAGCATGGCGAATCATCTCGGACCTAATTGCTCGCTCTACTGACTTAAGTGAGTTGACATTCTTAGTCTCACTCCTTGTTCCAAGCTTCTCAGAGCCAATTGGTCGAAGTGAGACGTTAGCATCGCAGCGCAGTGATCCCTGCTCCATCTTCACATCACTTACCCCAAGGCCGCGCAGAATATCTCGAAGTTCTGAGACATATGCTCTGGCAACCTCTGGTGCGTATTTGCCGCAGCCATAAACAACTTTTGTAACGATCTCAACTAATGGAATTCCGGCTCGGTTGTAATCAAGAAGTGAGTAATCAGCCCCATGAATTCGACCAGTTGCCCCTCCCATATGAAGTGATTTTCCAGTGTCCTCTTCCATATGGACGCGTTCAATTTCAATTCTAAAGTCCTTGCTGCCTTCATCTGTATCAATTGTGATATCTAGATATCCATTGGTGCAGATTGGCTCGTCATATTGTGAGGTTTGAAAATTCTTTGGCATATCAGGATAGAAGTAATTCTTTCTAGCAAAGCGACTATATGGCGCAATAGAGCAATTAAGAGCTAGTCCTATTGCAATTGTGTATTCAATGGCTTTGCCATTAACTACAGGAAGTGCGCCTGGTAGGCCTAAACAGACTGGGCAGGTTTGAGTATTGGCAGCTGCTCCAAAGACTGTATTGCAGCCACAGAACATCTTTGATGCTGTGCCTAGTTCAACGTGAACCTCAAGACCAAGTGCTGGTTCATATTTTGCGATTACATCTTCAAACTTAAGAGCCATTATTTAGCTCCTAGCTTTGGAGCAGAATTTAGAATTGGTCCCTGCCACTTAGTATTTAGCTCGGCTTCAAGGGCAGCGCCGACTTTATACATCAAATCATCTTTCATGGCTGGGGCCATTATTTGAAAACCAGCTGGCAGCCCATCTTCAGCAGCTAGCCCTGATGGCAGAGACATACCGCCAATTCCAGCAAGGTTAGTTGGAATTGTTGCAATGTCATTTAAATACATCGCAATTGGATCATTGGACTTCTCGCCAATCTTAAATGCAGTCGTTGGCGCTGTCGGTGAAACTAAGACATCTGCTAATTTAAAAGCGCTTTCAAAATCGCGTGAGATTAGAGTTCTTACCTTCTGCGCGCTTCCATAATAGGCGTCGTAATAACCACTTGAGAGTGCATATGTTCCAAGGATAATTCTGCGCTTAACTTCCCTGCCAAAACCAATCTGTCTTGTGGCATTCATTACCTCTTCAGCAGAGCCCTGACCATTTCTAATTCCATAACGCATCGCATCAAAGCGAGCAAGATTTGAAGAGCACTCACTTGGTGCAATTAAGTAATAAGCAGCTAGAGCATAATCAAAGTACTTGCAGGAGACTTCTACAATCTCAGCGCCAAGTGATGCCAGAATTTCTAGTGATTCATTAAATAGTTTTAAGACTCCAGCTTGATAGCCATCGCCTTGAAGTTCTTTAATAACGCCAATCTTCATTCCTTTTACATTTCCATTCTTAGCAGCGGCAACAACTGCTGGAACTGGAGCGTTAATGGAAGTGGAATCTAGAGGGTCATGCCCTGCAATTGCTTCATGAAGATATGCCGCATCAAGAACAGTCCTAGCACATGGTCCTGCTTGATCAAGAGATGACGAGAAGGCAACTAAGCCATATCTAGAAACTCCGCCATAAGTTGGCTTAACTCCAACAGTTCCTGTTACTGCAGCTGGCTGACGAATTGATCCTCCAGTATCAGTTCCAATTGCAAGAGGTGCTTGAAATGATGCTAGAGATGCAGATGAACCGCCGCCTGATCCGCCAGGGATGCGAGTTAAGTCCCAAGGATTTCGGCTTGGGCCATAAGCTGAATTTTCAGTTGATGAGCCCATAGCAAACTCATCCATATTGGTTTTACCTAAAATAACTATGCCATTTTCTTTTAACTTTCGAACTACCGTTGAATCATATGGAGGGCGCCATCCCTCTAACATCTTTGAGCCACAGGTGGTGGGAATTCCTTTTTGAACTAGAACATCTTTAAGAGCTAGTGGAACTCCAGCTAAGGCGGGCAGTTTTTCGCCAGCACTTCTCTTTGCATCTACTTGGCTTGCTTGTTCTAAAGCTCCCTGCGTATCAACATGAAGAAAAGCATGAACCTGTCCATCAACTTCACTGATCTGCTTTAGATGCGCCTTAGTTAGTTCAACGCTAGTGATTTCGCCCTTGTTTAGCGCCTCTGCCATCTCAACTGCGCTCTTATTAATCATCACTCTTCACCCAAAATCTGAGGAACTTTAAATCTCTGCTCCTCTTGCTCTGGAGCACCAGAGAGAGCTTCCTCTGGAGTAAGACTTGGACGGACTACATCTTCACGAAAGACATTTACTAATGGAAGTGGATGAGAAGTTGGTGGAACATCTTCGCCTGCAACCTCTTGAACTCGAGCAACGGCATCAAGAATCACGGAGAGTTCTTTGGCAAGACCAGCCAATTCTTCTTCTGATAAATCAATGCGAGCTAACTTGGCTAGATTTGCCACATCATCGCGCGAGATATTGGACATATAGGTCACCTTACCGAAGAGCTATCGCTGCCAGCGAATTACTTTCGGATCTGGCCATCTCCTCTCACAATCCATGTGGTGGT
>CANNDP010000002.1 GCA_947503395.1 Actinomycetota bacterium | reverse complement strand
GTTATTACCGTGTGAGAAATTCCCTGCGCTTTTTTATCATCATCTGGATTAAACATATCTGGAATAGCTCTAGATAAAGATCCTCCGCTAAGACCGGCTGAGAGTGATTCGACCATCAAGCCAAGTGCAAATCCCTTTGCTCCGCCAAGTGGAGCAAGCATTCCCATAAGAGCTTGCTTGGCATCAGTAATTGCTTCACCTTTTTCATTAACTGCCCAGCCCGCTGGAATCGATCCTCCAGCTTTAGCAGCGCTAGCTATTTTTCCTCTTGCAACAGCAGATGTTGAAAGATCAATAATCATTGGAGGATTTGATGGGATTCCTGAAGCGATAGGGCTGGTGGAAAGTATTGGAGAATTTCCACCAACTGCAGGCATCACCGCTGGGCCATTTGTAAATATCATTGAAATCATTTTTGCATCAAGTGCGGGATAGAGATAAACCCCAAGGGCCCCGCAGTGACTTGAGTTAGCAATAGAAACAAGTGAGATTCCAGTTTGCTTTGCCTTAGCTACGCCAATCTGCGCGCCATCAAGAAGTTGCCAGTGTCCTAATCCATCTTGACCGTCAAGTGAAATTGTGGAGCCAAATTCTGAAATTACTTTTAATTCAGCCTTTGGATTAACCCCGCCTTGAGTCAATCTCTGCAAGTAGAAAGGAAGTCGCATTAGTCCATGGCTGGGATTGCCCCAAACATCAGAGGTGACTATGGCGCGAGCAGTTTTTTCTGAATTAACTTCATTTACTCCAGCCTTAATAAGAAGCGATGTGGCATGAGCAAGGGCTCTAGCTATAGAGATTGCCATTACTTCGCCTGCTTAATTGCGCCAACGGCATAACTTTGCACCTGGCCACTTAGGGCTGCTCTTATCTCACTTACTAATACTCTATTGATAGCAGCCTGACTTTCATGGGTAATACCAGCAATATGTGGGGCTAAAACAACGTTATCTAGATCTGTAAAGCGCTTATCCTTTGGCGGCTCTTGAGCTCTCACATCAAGGCCAGCTCCAGCAATAACGCCATCTCTTAGAGCTTGCTCTAGGTCAGCTTCGTTAATTACCTCACCGCGTCCCACGCTAATTAGTAGAGCGCTCTTTTTCATAACCGAAAGCTTCTTACTATCAATAATCTCTTTAGTCTCACTAGTAGCTGGCAGATGGACGGATATGAAGTCCGAGTTTGAAATCACATCATCAAGTGAGCTCATCTGGCAATTTATGGAATCTAAGTAACTCTGCTCTGGTTTTGCAAATGGATCATAGGCCAGAACTTTTACTTTAAAACCTTTTAGAAGTTCTGCAGTTGCTCTAGCCGTTGCACCAAATCCTAGAAGTCCCCAGGTTTTTCCTGAGATCTCAACTCCTGCTTTTCTATTCCATTGCCCAGCTCTTGTGCTTGAATCTAACTCAATTAACTTTCTAGAGAGAGCTAGCGCCATAGCTAGCGTCTCTTCAGCAACAGCGGTGGCATTTATGCCAAGAGCAGCGCTCACCACCACGCCAAATTCATCGGCAGCTTTTACATCGATATTGTCTAGACCTACTCCAGCCCTTGCAATAATTTTTAAATTCTTAGCAGATGCAATCAAATCTCTACTTACTTGAGTGCGATTTCTAACCACTAGAGCTGTTGCACTTGCAAGTTTCGCCTTTAGCTCTTCTGCGTTATTCCAAAGTTCTGGTTCGCGACTTAATGGAAAAGAGTTAGCAAGCGCTTCAAACTCTACGCTCCAAACATCTTCACTAATTAATATCACGAACCAGTCCTTTTTCTTATGGTAATCGAGGGTTATTTCTAGGCGCTGATATAGAGCTTGGTGAAGGTGAATTCGCGATGTCCAAGAGCCTCTGCAGCGCAGAGTCTTCCATTAACAGTTCGCTCAATTACATCCATCATCATGTCGCCAGCTTTGGTCAAGTTATATTCCTGACGCAATAGACCAGATACATCAAGATCGATGTGTTCTGGCATTGATGCAGCGGTCTTCTTATTGGCAGTTAATTTCAAAACTGGCTCAATTGGATTACCAATCACATTTCCCTGTCCTGTTGGAAATAGGTGAATGACAGCCCCTGCTGCTGCCATAAGAGTTACACACTCAGCAGCAGCTGATGAAGTGTCCATGAAATAAAGACCTGGCTTATTTCTTGGTGGCGCAACTGCTGGCGCTAGAACGCCAACAACTGGAACAGATCCAGTCTTGGCAATATTTCCTAGAGCTTTTTCTTCGATAGTTGTTAGACCACCTGCGATATTTCCTTGCGTTGGTTGTGAACCAAGCAAGTTTGCACCGGTTGATTCAATTACTTTAATGTAGTTGTCATAGGTAGTTTGGAAGAGATTTCGACAGGCATCATCAATACAGCGATCTGCAATTAGATGTTCGCCACCAGTTAGCTCTGAAGTCTCTCCAAAGAAAACTGTTCCTCCAGCTGCAACCCAGCGATCTACCGCCTCTGATGTTGTTGGACATGAGCCAAGACCTGATGTGGTATCCGACTCTCCACATTTAATTGAAAGGATCAAATCTCCTTCACTTGCGCTCTCACGAGCAATCTCTGATGCATCTTGCAAGAAGACTTGAGCAACTCGCGCTGCATCAGCAATTGTTTGAAGATCGCCTTTACCTTCAATGGAGAATGAAGCAACTGGTTTTCCAGATTTAGCGATGCCATTGGCAACTCTCTGGGTCCAATTAGGTTCAATTCCAATAACTACTACCGCTGCAACATTGCCATTTAGGCCAGTGCCGATAAGTGTGCGGAAAGTTAGCTCAAGATCTTCACCAAATTGCAGGCGTCCATAGCTATGAGGCAAGGCAAGAGTGCCTGGAACTACTTTTGCTACCGCTTCAGCAGCAGCATTTGATAAGTCATCAACTGGCAAGATGATGACGTGATTACGGATACCCATCGACCCATCAGGGCGACGGTATCCAGTTAAGCGCGGCTTGCTTCCCATCGATAACTCCTCATGTTGTGTGTGTGAACGTAATCGCCTTTTTTGATTGCCTTAGATGCAATCCCTACTTTAATTCCATATTTAACTATCGCCTCGCCCTCTGCATGATCGCGAAGTGCGAACTTATGCCCTAAGGGAATTGGCTCATTTAATACTGCAGTATGTGCAGTCTGCTCCTTCACTGATAGCCCTTGCAGTGTGCCAGGTTGCAAATCATCATTTGCAACAGCAACTGAATCGCCATCATGGTGGAGGAGAAAGTCAGGCACTTTGGCCATCATTACTTCCTTTCCATATCTCGATTACCCATTATCCCCATCAGATCTTCACCTTAGCCAAATAGGCATCCAGCTCATTCTTGCTAGGAATTCCACTTTGTCCATCAAGGCCTCTACATGAAAGACCTGCCACAGTATTTGCTATCAATACTGCTTCGCTAATTTCTTTATTCCAGACTTGCGCAGCAACAAGTGCGCCATGAAAAACATCGCCAGCACCAAGTGTGCTTAAGATTTCGGTATTAAGCGCTGGAACACTTCCAGAGCTAAGACCATCGCAGTAAAGACTTCCCTTTTCTCCTTGAGAAATCACAACGATATTCTTATCTTTAACTGCGCTTGTTGTATCTGTTGTTATATTCTCAGATGGCGCATAAAGATCATAATCACCAGGATTTAACCCTTCCGTGGCATAGCCAATATCGATGGAGAGCTTGGCAGATCCACCTCTGCTAATTCCCCAAGTCTTTAGCGCCCGCATTCCAGCTTGATCAACGTGAATCCATTGATATTTGCTGATATCAAGCGGCTTTTTAGGGATTTGATCATGCGGCATAACCATGATCGCCCGACTCTGCTCGCTCTTTGAAACAACTATCGTTCCTCTAGCCGTTCTAACGCTGGCATCGACTACAACATGACTTGTATCTACACCTTCATTTTTTAGAGTTTCAAAGATAAATCTTCCCTCTTCGTCATCTCCGATTACACAAGATAGCGAGACCTCAATACCCAGCCTTGCCAGTGTCACTGCAGCAGTTGTTGCTGGGCCACCAACTGCGCGAGTTGAATCCAGTGCTACAACTCTTTGATTTGCAGAGGGATATTTCTCAACCAGAACTATGTTGTCAACTGTTGCCACTCCCACGCATAAAACTTGGCTCATAGATCACTCTGCTTTTTAAGATATTTCTGCCAAGCATCACGGGCATTATGAATATGTTGAATTATCATCAATCTTGCAGTGATTGAATCTCGCTTTTCAATTGCTTCTAAGATCATTCCATGTTCATGCTCTGAGCTATCCACGCGACCAGGAAGCTTTAAAGTGTTATCCATCGAGTGAAACATGATTTCTTGTAAGGTTCCAAGAGTTTGATTCAAGAATTGATTCTGCGCGCTTCTAACAATTGTTAAATGAAATTCCATATCTAGGCGCCTTAGATTCTCAAAGTCAACAGGTTTTCTTGCAATAGCTTGATTAAGTGCCCTTGCTGCCAATTTCATTTCAGCTAATTGCTCTTCACTTCTTCTCTCAGCAGCCCATTCAACTGCAGGGGCCTCTAATATCTCGCGCATCTGAAACAACTCTTCAATGCGATGCTGAGCTGTCCTTAATGACTCCCTTAATTTCTCCCCATCTGCTTGATCGAGAAGAAAAATTCCGATTCCATGTTTGACTCTAAGGCGGCCTTGAACCTGGAGAATTTGAATCGCTTCTCGAAGTGATGGGCGGCTAATACCAAGGATTTTTGCTAGTTCGCGCTCTGGTTCCAGACGTTCTCCCCCTTGAAGCCCTTGGCTTTCTATGTGATCAAGTAACAGGCGCACCTGACCTTGAAGTCTCGGAGGATTACTAACAACTGGCGTGTGACTACTCATTAGCCTTTAACCGCCCCTGCTGTAAGGCCCGCAATAAATGACCTCTGCATTAATAAGTACATAACTACCATAGGAATAGATGCGACCATGACAGCTGTAAAAATCATGCTGTAGTTACTAAAGAACTCACCACGGAATGAAAGTAATGAAAGCGGCAAGGTCCGCTTATCGTTATCAGTAATTAGTAGTAATGGGAAAAGTAATTCATTCCACGTTATTACAAAGAGAAATATTGCGGTTGCTCCCATTGCTGGCCTTGATAATGGAAGAGCAATTGAGCGATAAACCCGAAGTGGGGTTGCGCCATCAACTTCAGAAACTTCATACATCTCTTTTGGAAGCTCCCTAAAAAATGCTGTCAAGATAAATACAGAGATGGGTAACGTGGTTACGATGTTGATTAAAACTAGACCAGATAGTTTATTAGTTAATTGCAAGTCATTAAAGAGAATAAATATTGGCACTAGATTCACCTGGCCTGGGATTGCTAGCCCCACAGCAAAGAGTGAGAATAAAACTCGACCAGTTACTGTAATCATCCTCGAAATAGCAAAGGCGCACATACTTGCAAGTATCAAAGTTATAGTTACAGAAAAGCCCGTAACAATCAAACTATTTAGAAATGAACGACCAACATTGCTGACCTCAAAGAGGAATCTGAAGTTATCTAGTGACCATTTCTCAGGAAGAGCTAAAGGCTTGTTATATACCTCGCTATCGGTCTTTGTTGATCCGAAAACAACAATTAGGCTTGGGATGATAATTAGGATAGAGAAAACGAATAAAGAAACGATTCTGCTTACTTTATATATCATTTCAGCCCCCTATTTCTCATACCGACTATTAAGGAACTTGCGCTGCAATAGGGTGACAAAAACCAAGACGATGATGAAAAAGATTGACTGCGTAGCGGCATATCCGATTCTGAGCTCACTAAAGACGGTCTGATATATCAAGACTGCGAATATATTTGAAGAATTATTTGGGCCACCTTGTGTCATTGCAAATATTAAGTCAAAAGCTCTAAAGGATTGAATAGTGGTGTATGCCATAACAACAATGGTGGTCGGAATAGACATCGGCCAAGTTACATTTCTAAATTGCTGCCAGCGTGAAGCACCATCCATTTCAGCTGCCTCATAAAGTTCTTGAGGTATCTGTTGCAGCCCAGCAATATATATGACCATCATTTGTCCGGTATGAAACCAAACTTGAGTAAAGGTTATTGCATATAGTGCAGAGCTTTCACTTCCAAGCCAATTTAAAGCAAAGCCTTCAAGCCCTAAGCGAGTAAAGAATAGATTAATAGCTCCAAAATTTGGGTCATACATAAAGAGCCAGATCATTCCTACAGAAACAGATGAAAGAATCGTAGGAAAGAAGAAGAGAGTTCTAAGTGCAATATTAGTCCTTGTGTTCTTAACAAGAAAAATAGCAAATATCAATGAAAAAAGCGTCTGGAATAGTACGACTAAGAAAGTAAAGCGTAGATTATTTCCTAGGACTTTATAAAATAGATCATCGTTGGTAAGTAAATTAACAAAGTTGCGAAATCCGACAAACTCTGGCTCCGTAATTCGATCCCACCTAGTCAGGGAGTATCTTAAATTTGCGATAAAGGGAACAAAGTAAAAACCAGTAAAGATGATTGCAGCAGGAAGCCCCATCAAGTAATAGATGCCAGCATCTTTCTTGCGCTTCTTTTGAGCAGGCCGAGCACCGCTCCCACCTGAGGTGGGAGCGGTTCCGGTAGTTGTTAGCGAGCTAATCAGCCAGCCAATTTCTGCTTAATCTGCTTCGAGAAATCAGGCAGAACTACATCTGGGCTCTTGCCACCGACAATCTGAATTAGCGCATCTTGAGTTAGATCAGATACAGCTGCGTTCAGAAGTAGGAAGCGAGGAGCCAACATGGTGTTCTTGGCCTGGAATGAAACCGTATTCAAGAGGTTTACGTTCTTGTATTCAACATCTAGAACGTTTACGTGCTGAAGCGTTTCATTGGCATAGATCTCTGCAACTTTTCCAGTCAATAGATAGGAAAGGAATGCATTAGCAATCTTTTGATCGCGTGAGTTGGAATTCTTATTAACACTTAGGGTGTAAGTGTTATTCATAATTCCTTCTGCGACGACTTTGCCATCGGTCAAGACCATGGACATAAGTTCCATCTTGCCATTTAGGTTTGGATTTAGTCCGACAATTGAACCCATAGCAAATGTTCCGATAGGAAGAATTGGTGACTTACCAGTTGCAAAGAGGTTGTATGCAGCAGCTTCAGTAACACCTGTGGCGTTATCTGGGAAGCAGCCAGCGTTTCTTAGCTTGACATAAATGTCAGCAACGCCTTCAAACCACTTGGAAGTCAGATCAATTTTTCCGCTGTTTAGATCTGCAAGGTTATTTGCTAGTTCATTATAGCTTCCAGCAGAGTTCATCAGAGCAGAGTTAGAAATCTGCGCTGCTTGTCCGCGAGTAGCTCCTGGCCAAGCTAGAGGGACATATCCCTTAGCCTTAGCATCCTTACACCAGTTGACCCAACCAGTTAGATTCTTTGGCGTGGTCCACTTCTCTTTTGCCCAAATATCGGTATTAACAATTGGGTTGTTAAAGAGGTATTGATAAGGAATTCCAAGCTGCTTTCCTTCAAACTGTCCAGCAGTTAGTCCCTTAGCGACAACGTTTTGCTTAACATAGCGCTGACCTGAGAGGTCAAGCATCATGTCGCTCTTAGCGAATTGATCAAAGATTGCGCCGCGAGAAGTAGCGAATAACGCTGCTTTTGGATTAGCAAGAATCGCAACACGTGCTGTGTTGTTATAGGTGGTGGTATCACGAACTACTTGCTTAATCTTTGTGCCAGGGTACTTGGCTTCAAAATCACTAATGATTTTTACAAGCGCTCTCTGATCACCAAGTTCTACGCGATAGTGCCAGAATTCAATCTCGCCTTTTGGTGGCGTTAGGTTTGCTACTGGACGTCCTGAGCCAGATGCCAACTTCACGCGCTGCCAGGTTAACTTATCGTTTCCACCTTTGACGCAGATAAGAGAAGTTGACTTTGTACCAGTCATGAGTCCTTCTGTTGTACAACTCTTTCCAAGAGATTCGCCAGCGGCAAAGCTCTGGGAGAGTGGAACAACAGTTGCGCTGATTGCAAAAGCCATTGCAATCAGAGCCTTGAATGCTTTTGCATTCACCTTTTGTTTCATTTATTTCTCCTTGTTCGAGGGTCTGTGGTGAATCATGTGATTACCACTCGGTTAGCGGAATGGCCAAATATTCCGCCATCCTGCGGACTTCTGCTCGTATGTCTTTCCAAGCCACAACTGTGTGATGAGGAAATCCATTATGGATCAACCCATTAATCAGTTGCCGTGCTGGCGCAGATGTACGAACTGTTGCGGTATTACCTTGGAACCGATTAGGAGCAGATAGTGATTCACCACTAGTCATTACTAATCGGAGTTTGCTCTGATTTGCTGGATCGATATCGGTATCCAGCCTTACCAGAACAACCGGACCGGTCTTCAAGGGGAAGTTACCGGCCACACCTAGCTTTCTATTGCAGTGTATGAACTGCGTTGCATTATCTGGATCAACAGCAAGAGTGGTTGAAGCAGAACCACAATGCCAGATTCGAATAATGTTCTCATCTTCTTCTAAATCCACGGTATCTACTAAGTAATTAGTTCCAGAGCCAAGCGCCTCTAAAAGCAGCATAGTTACTGCGCCATAGACATCTCGCTCACAGGCTGCTGGAGTTCCACTCGTTGCTGTTCTTCCCATCGCCCCGCAAGGGCAAGCTCCCAAATCAACTGCAAAATCAGGCCAACAGCGCATAGCAATTGCCGATAAATCATTAGCTCTTATCCAGCTATCTAGCGCAACCCTAGTGCTGGCATTAACTCGAGCCTCTTTCTCAGGAACATTTCTAAGGGATGGCTGAGCCTGACAAGCATCCTTATATTCTGCGCTCTCTTTATCAAGAGGCACAGCTGCAATATCTGCAAAGATTTCAGGAATTGATTTATTAATGACATTTAAGCCAAATGATTTCTTCAGCGCCTCTTCATCGTAGGTGCAGGGAGTAAAACCAGCTGGCGCATCACCAATTGCGCCAATAGTTAAACCACTTAACTCAGAGAGAGCGCCTTTGACCTTTTCTAAATCTGCTAATTGACCAGTTACTTTCTGCGGTTGACCAACATCTGGCATCTTCCCAGAGAGAGCAGATGAGAGAGCATCCCTAACATGCGCCTCATCTGGATTTCCATGAAGATGAGTAATTCTCTTTCCATTTACTCGAAGAGCATGTGCTGCAAGGTTTGATCCACACATTGAATTAAGTAGAAGTCGATCTCCTATCTCGCCAAACTCTCTAACCGACCATAAAAGCACATCGCCTGAAACTTTGGAGAGAAGAGATACAGCTGCAGAGGCATCAGCAAAAGATGCATTAAAGAGAATGTATAACTTCTCATCAGATTTTAGATTTGCCTCAGCGCTAGCAGTATCCTCTGGAGTCATTACAAGTGATGTTGGGCCATTTACAGTGGCGCCAATTTCACCTAAAAGATCACGAGCAGAATCAAAGAACTTCTGCGCAGCTGAGACATCAAATGTTGGACGAGCAAGAGGAATCAAAGTGCAGCTAGACATTAATTCCACCCCGCAGGCAATACTTCACTCATTGCTACCGGGCGCCCCTGGGCAATACTCATCTGAGCCGCTAGACCTGATGCAACACTTCTAAGGCCATCCTCCAGGCTCACATCTGGGCCTTTTCCGCTCTTAATCGCGTTAAAGAACTTCAAGTGTTCAAGATATGAAGCCCCGTAGTGAAATCCATTGTATTTAATGCTCTCATCCCAAACTCTTCTTGATTCAACTTTTGGCTTTGAAGCATCATGGCTCCATTGCTTAAAGTTTCCAACTGCGCTTCGCTTACCATAACGCAGCTCAAGTGATGGCAGAAATGATTCAACTTTGCCTTCACTTCCCGTTACTGAGATATGTTCTTTATCAACGGTATTTTCAGCAAACATACAGAGATCTAACATCGCTCTTTTTCCACTTGGATATTCCAGAATCACATAAGCGCTATCGAGCATATCTGCTTTAACTCCGTCATAGCTCTCATCGAGGTAATTAACTCTCTGCCCGCCGGAGGCAAATACTCGATTTGGACGCTCCTTAGCGATGTGATCCATGAGATTGAAGTAATGGCAGCACTTCTCAACAAGAGTTCCACCAGTTTTAGATGTGAAGCGATTCCAATTGCCAACTTTCGGATAGAAAGGCTCGCGATGTTCTCTAATAGAGACTTGTTGAACTTGCCCAACTCCCCCGCTATGAACAATAGATATCAATTCAGCAACTGGCGGCATATAACGATATTCAAGGCCCATCCAAACTAAGCCACTTCTATTTTCTGACCACTCAATGACTTTTAAACAATCATCAATTGTGGTGCAGAGCGGTTTTTCAATAAAGACATGAAGTGATGTCTTAAGCACATCTTCCAAAATATCAACGTGAGTAAAGTTAGGGGTTGCAATAATTGCTACATCCACTAAGCCTGAATCTAGAAGGTGTCTATGATCGGTAAATACCTTTACTGACTCACCTAATTGCTTGATAGCTAGATCTCTTGAGCCAGAATCTGGATCGCTAATTGCAGTAACGGATGCGCCATCTATGAAAGATAAGTTTTCGGCATGCTCACGGCCCATGGCGCCCATGCCGATAATTCCGTAGCGGAGCATCTAAATAAGACTTCCTTCCGGCCTATTGTGAGTGGTCAGACCACCTTAATTGCCTGAGTCTTATGCCCTAAACGAGCTCGGTCAACGCTTTTTTACCTCTTTTTTATAACGTTTAGGTCAAGGGCGAGCGATATCTGGGCGCTCTCTGCCAGCTATTTCAACGCTGGGCCAGCTTGGATCAGAGGTAATAATCTCAAAGCCGGTAGGGGTAGTAATCAAGGTGTCTTCAACCTTAATCCCGGCAGCACTTGGGTTCCAGGCAATGGCGTTATTAACACCTATTACTTGAGCGCTCTTTTCATGAGCGGGGAAATCTCGCGGCAGATATCCAGTAGGACCACCTTGATGATGCTTGCTCCATTCATCTCTTGCAAATCCCTGCTTTAGATATTCAACCTCACCAGATTTGAAAGCTTGGCCATATGTAGCTCCCACCTTTGTTCCGCTAAAAAATGCTGCCTCAACATTTAGTAGCCCTTGATATCTCTGCTCTATCTCTTTAGAAAGAGAATTAAATGAAACAATTCTAGTAACGCTAGCAATTAATCCTTTTCTTCTAGCACAAATAACTCCCATAAAAAGCGAGCCGATAAGACTTGTAGTTGGCAGTGGATGTCTAAAACTTTCAATACGCTCACTACCAGCAACCAATAAAACCACTGGCTCTAAATTGTGTGCCCAGAGATTTTCTGCAATCACCCCAGCTGCCCCAACCTCGCTCATCTTCGGTGAGATCTTGAGCATCGATTCACCTAAAGATTTAGCAGCATCGCTACCAATCTCTTTTAGGCGCTCAACTTCAAAAGAATTTAGAGATCTTCTTAGCTCTTCAACCTCTGCTGATAAATTAATGCGATTATTGTCAGGACCGTCAATACCTATCTTTTCACCTGATGGCAATTGTTGATCCCTGCCTTCAAACCAATTAATGACAATTAACTCTTCATCACCTGATAACTCTTCTGCCTCAAGCCTTGGTGCCTCTATCTTGTTAGTTACAACAACAATTCGATCCTTATAAACAATTACATCAAGACAGGCTAGTTCAAGAGTGGTTGGAATATGGGCTCTGCCGCCAATAATCCAAGCAACATTGGCTCCCTTCTTTAAGATGAGAGCATCAAGGCCGTTTGCTTCGAGTAAAGCCTTGATTCTGGCTCGCTTTTCGCGTTGCTCTAAGGCTCTAGTCATAGGGATAACTTATGAAAGAAGTGGCGAAACTTCTATGCCGAATCGGGCAAGCTGGGCTTTCCCGCCATCTTCAACTGAGAGGACAAATGGCTTGCCATCTGGGGCTATGCAGTAAGAGTTCTCAAAGTGAGCGCCAGATGACTTATCTTGGGTTACAACAGTCCAATTATCATCAAGGACTTTAGTTTTTTCAGAACCAAGAGTGATCATCGGCTCAATAGCAAAGACCATTCCAGCCTCAATCGTTGGACCATGGCCAGCTTTACCAAAGTTGAGGATATGCGGCTCCATATGCATTGCATTGCCAATGCCATGACCGCCATACTCTCGCAAAATTCCATACTCTCCTTGCGAATCAATATATTTCTCAATGGCATGGCCAATATCGGAAATTTTTGCTCCCATAACCCCTGCAGCAATTCCATGCCAGAGTGATTCTTCACAGACTTCCAACATCTTGGCATGCTCACTATCAACTGGATCAACAATTACAGTAAATGCAGCATCGCCATGCCAACCATCAATAATTGCTCCACAATCAACAGAGACAATATCTCCAGGCATAAGCATGCGATTGCCAGGAATTCCATGAACGATTTCATCATTTACTGAAACACAAATTACTGCTGGATATCCGTGATAGCCCTTAAAGTTTGAAATTCCCCCGCCGCGTTTGATATTTGCCTCAGCAATTGCATCAAGTGCGCTAGTTGTAATACCAGCTTTAATATTTGCTCTTACTAACTCTAAAGTGCTTCTTACTAAGAGATTTGCCTGGCGCATACTCTTTAGTTGATCCAAGGTCTTTATCTGGATCGCCATTACTTAACTCAGTTTCTTACTTAGCGCCGCTATGGCAGCTGCAGTAATATCTGAAATCTCACCAGTTGCTGCAATAGTTACCAAGAGATTGGCATCTCGATAAAAGCTAATAATTGGCGCGGTTTGCTCGCTATAAACCTCAAGGCGCCTTCTAATTATCTCTTCCTTGTCATCATCGCGCCCTCTAATGGAGAGGCGCTTAACGATCTCCTCGTTATCAAGGGATAGTTCAAGTGCGGCATCAAGTAAGGCGCCAGATTCAGCAAGCATCGCATTTAAAACTTCTGCTTGAGAGACATTTCTTGGAAAACCATCTAGCAAGAAGCCGGATTTAGCATCATCTTTTGCAAGGCGATCTTTAACCATCTCATTGGTAAGTGAATCTGGAACTAGCTCGCCCTTATCCATATAAGACTTTGCTTTAAGGCCAAGGGGCGTGCCATTTTGTAAATTGGCACGGAAAATATCACCAGTGGAAATGTGTGGAATTTTGTAATGCTCAGCAAGATGAACTGCCTGAGTTCCTTTACCGGCACCTGGTGGTCCAACCAGGATTAAGCGCATTAGCGCAAGAACCCCTCATAAGAGCGTTGCTGCAGCTGGCTCTCGATCTGCTTAGCAGTATCAAGACCAACGCCAACTACGATCAAAATAGCAGTTCCACCAAATGGGAAGTTCTGAGATGCACCAAATAGAACTAGCGCAATGATTGGAATAATTGCAACAAGTGCTAGATAGAGCGAACCAGGAGCAGTAATTCTATTTAATACATATGCAAGATAATCACTTGTTGGCTTTCCAGCTCGAATGCCTGGAATAAAGCCACCATACTTACGCATATTCTCTGCAGTCTCTTCTGGATTAAAAGTAATTGCTACATAGAAGTAGGCAAAGAAGATAATCATTAGCGCATAGAGCGTTATATAGATTGGGTGATCGCCTTGAACAAAGTTAGTTGAAATCCAAACCGCCCATGGCGCTTGAGAGTTGGTGAAGTTAGCAACCAGGGATGGAATATAGAGAAGTGATGAGGCAAAGATAACCGGGATAACTCCTGATTGATTAACCTTTATTGGAATATAAGTTGTAGTTCCGCCATATTGGCGTCTTCCAACCTGCTTCTTGGCATATTGAACTGGAATTCTGCGCTGGGATTGCTCAACAAAGACCACCGCGGCCACAATCAAGACTCCTACCGCCATAATAAATAGGAATGTTGCCCATCCGCGTGAAAGCTTAATTGACCAGAGTTGACCAGGAAATGTCGCTGCGATTGAGGTGAAGATCAAGATTGACATTCCATTACCAACGCCGCGATCTGTAATTAACTCACCTAGCCACATAATTACCGATGTTCCAGCAGTCATTACAAAGATCATGGTGACAATGCGCTGCCAAGAAGTATCAGGGATGATCGCTTCAGTACAGCCATTGATTAGACGACCTGGAGTTCTAGCAACTGCAATCAAACCTGTGGTCTGCATAATTGCAAGACCGATAGTTAGATAGCGGGTGTATTGCGTTAACTTAGCCGTTCCTGATTGGCCTTCCTTCTTTAGAGTTTCAAAGCGAGGAATAACAACAGTTAATAGCTGAACGATAATTGAAGCGGTGATGTAAGGCATGATGCCGAGAGCAAATACTGAGAGCTGTAATAGCGCCCCGCCACTAAATAAGTTAATCAGTCCAAATAGGCCGCCAGTATCAACATTTGCGAGGCAGCGCTGAACTGCGCCATAGGAAACACCTGGAGTTGGAATAACAGAACCAAAGCGAAAAAGAGCCATGATTCCAAGAGTGAAGAAGATTTTACGGCGCAGATCAGGAGTTTTGAAAGCCTTAGCAAAAACTGATAGCAACATTATCTTCTCCTCTTACTTTCAACTAGATATTATCTAGAGCGTCTTAATACTTCCGCCGGCGGCAGAGATTTTCTCTGATGCCGATGATGAGAAGCTATGGACTGTGACATTTACCTTAACGGAGATATCGCCATTTCCTAGGACCTTAACTGGGCGGCCCTTACGAGCAGCGCCTAATTTATAAAGATCATCGATGGAGACCTCTCCACCTTTTGGAAATAGCGCATTGATAGTTGAGACATTAACGGCCTGATAAGTAACGGTCTCAGGGTTTTTAAAGCCACGAAGTTTTGGCAAGCGCTGCACAAGAGGCATCGCTCCACCTTCAAAACCTGCGCGAACTACATTTCTAGCCCTAGTTCCTTTACCACCGCGACCAGCAGTCTTTCCCTTGGAGCCTTCGCCTCGACCTTTACGGGTCTTTGCTTTTTTAGCACCAGGAGCGGGACGGAGATGATGAGCTTTTAGCACCATAGTTATTCGACCTCCTCAACCTTAATCAAATGACGAACGCTATGAACCATTCCGCGAATCTCTGGACGATCTTCCTTAACTACAACATCACCGATTCTCTTAAGGCCCAGTGAGCGAAGAGTGTTTCGTTGATCAGGAGGATTGCCAACCTTTGAACGAACTTGAGTAACTTTTAGACGTGGCATTTTATGCACCTGCCGTTGCGCTCATAGCACGGATGATTGCAGCCGGAGCAACGCGCTCAAGTGGCAGACCACGACGTGCAGCAATTGCTGCTGGATCTTCCAACATCTTTAGCGCTTTTGCTGTGGCATGAACCATGTTAATTGGATTATTTGATCCAAGTGACTTAGTTAGAACATCAGTAATTCCTGCGCACTCAAGAACTGCGCGCACCGGACCACCAGCGATAACTCCAGTACCAGGAGCTGCAGGGCGAAGTAGTACTACTCCGGCTGCATCTTCGCCTTGAACTGGGTGCGGGATAGTGCCTTGAATTCTTGGAACTTTGAAGAATGATTTCTTCGCCTCTTCAACAGCTTTAGCAATGGCTTGTGGAACTTCTTTTGCTTTTCCATAACCAACGCCAACCATTCCATTTCCATCACCAAGAACAACAAGTGCGGTAAATGAGAAACGACGGCCTCCAGAGACAACTTTTGCTACGCGGTTGATAAAGACCACGCGCTCGATATAGGGAGACTTCTCAGATTGGCGATCATCGCGACGTTCGCGCTTATCGCGTCCGCGCTTTGGCTTCTCTGCCTCAGTACTTACTACTTCTTTATCGGCCATTAGAAGTCCAACCCATTCTCTCTAGCACCTTCGGCAAGCGCTGCTACTCGCCCGGTGTAACGATTTCCACCACGGTCAAAGACCACTGTGGTAACTCCAGCTGCTTTTGCGCGATCTGCAACTAATTGGCCAACACTTCTTGCCTTCTTAGTCTTATCTGCAGATGTTGCTCTTAGCTCTTTTTCCATAGTTGAAGCAGAGGCCAGAGTATGGCCACGTGAATCATCAACAATTTGCGCAACTAAGTGGCGAGCAGAGCGAGTAACAACTAAGCGTGGACGCTCAGATGTTCCGGTAACTCTCTTTCGCACTCTAAAGTGGCGACGGGCGCGGGCAACTTGAGTAGAGCCCTTAACAATCTTCTTAGAGATATTCATGCCTTCTTACCTGTCTTTCCAGCTTTGCGGCGAATGCGCGCACCTTGTAGATGCAGACCCTTGCCTTTATATGGATCGGCTTTGCGAAGTTTTTGAATCTTGGCAACAACTTCTCCAACTAGCTGCTTATCAACACCTGAAACGATTAGATCAGTAGGTGATTCAACAGTGAAGGTAATTCCGGCAGGAGCTGCGAAATTAATTGGGTGTGAGTAGCCCAGTGCAAACTCTAGATCTTTGCCCTTTGCCGCTACTTTATATCCAACTCCAACAATCATGATTTTCTTTGAGTAACCAGCTGTAACGCCAGTAACCATATTTGAAATCAGGGTGCGAGAAAGACCATGAAGGCTCTTTGCTGCGCGCTCATCATTAGCGCGTGTTAGTACTACTGAGCTCTCCTCTTTCTTTGGAGTAATTAACTCAGGAAGCACATGGCTTAGCGTTCCCTTAGGTCCCTTAATAGAGACTGATTGACCAGAGATATTTACCTCAACCCCTGATGGAATAACGACTGGCATTTTTCCGATACGTGACATAGCAATCACCATACGTAAGCGAGAACTTCTCCGCCTACGCCATTCTTGTTAGCTTGTCGATCAGTGAGTAATCCTTGTGATGTTGAAATAATTGCCACACCAAGGCCCCCTAATACTTTAGGAAGTCCAGTTGATTTGGCATAAACACGAAGACCTGGCTTTGAAACGCGGCGCAGACCAGCAATTGATCGCTCACGATTTGAACCATATTTAAGGTCAAGAGTTAAGGTTTTTCCAAAACCTTCAGGGTTATCGCTGACTTTATAGCCACCGATATATCCCTCTCTCTGCAAAATTTCGGCAATACGAACCTTCACCGATGAAGATGGCATGGAAACCACTTCATGGTAGGCCATATTGGCGTTACGCAAACGAGAGAGCATGTCTGCGATCGGGTCGGTCATTGTCATAGTTGGCTCATCGCCTTTCTTTGGCTGGTTTCCCTCATACAAGGGACCTCTCCAATAGTTGTTACCAGGAAGCTTTCGTAATACCAGGAAGTTCACCGCGGTGTGCCATCTCGCGGAAGCAGACTCGGCAGATGCCGAATTTCTGATAGACCGAATGTGGTCGGCCACAACGTTGGCAACGTGTGTATCCGCGAACCTTAAATTTAGGTTTGCGGCTTGCCTTAACCTTCAGTGATGTCTTTGCCATTATTTATTTCTCCCCTTGATCCTTAAACGGAAAACCAAGCGCCTTAAGTAGCGCACGGCCTTCGTTATCGTTCTTGGCTGAAGTTACGATGGTGATATCCATTCCACGGACTCGATCTAGCTTGTCTTGCTCAATTTCAAGAAAGACAACTTGCTCAGTTAGACCGAAGGTGTAATTTCCTTTGCCATCAAATTGCTTTGGAGAAAGGCCGCGGAAATCGCGGATTCTTGGCAGAGAAACTGTTAATAGCCGGTCCATAAACTCCCACATCCGGTCCCCTCTTAGGGTGACATGGGCGCCAATTGGCTGGCCTTCACGGAGTTTGAAGTTAGCAATTGATTTTCTCGCCTTAGTAACTAATGGACGCTGTCCAGTAATTGCGGCAAGGTCTCTAATTGCGCCTTCAATTAACTTTGAATCCTTAGCTGCTTCGCCAACGCCCATATTGACCACGATCTTGGAAAGGGTTGGAATCTGCATTCTATTTGAGAAGTTGAATTCGCTCTGCAGAGCAGGAGCAATTTCAGATTTATAGATCTCTTTTAAACGAGGTGCAATAACAGTACTCATTTATAGATCCCCTCCAGTTCTTCTAGAGATACGAATGTTCTTGCCTTCTTCATTTTTGCGAACTGCGATACGGGTTGCCTTATTATCATCATCTAGCAACATCACATTGGAGTAAGCAATTGGGGCTTCAATAGTGAGAATTCCGCCAACTTTGGCACCGCGCTGTGAAGTATCTTCTTTCGTATGCTTCTTGACGCGGTTAACACCTTCAACAGTTACGCGGGCAGTAACGGTATTAACAGCTAATACTTTGCCAGTTACACCTTTATCTTTTCCTGCGATGACTAGAACTGTGTCACCTTTCTTTATTCTCATTACAGCACCTCCGGGGCAAGTGAGATGATCTTCATAAAGCGCTTATCACGAAGCTCTCTAGCAACAGGTCCGAAAATACGGGTTCCTCTTGGTTCGTTATCTTCCTTGATAATTACCGCAGCATTTTCATCAAATTTAATGTAGGAACCATCGGCTCTACGGTTCTCTTTAACAGTTCGAACGATGACAGCCTTAACGACTTCACCTTTCTTAACCTGTCCGCCAGGAATTGCATCCTTAACGGAACAGACAATGACATCACCGATTGAGGCATAGCGACGTTGGGTTCCACCTAGCACGCGAATACAGAGAAGCTCTCTAGCTCCTGTGTTATCGGCGACTCGTAGTCGTGACTCTGCTTGGATCATGGTTACTTAGCCTTCTCGATAATCTCCACTACACGCCAACGCTTGGTTGCCGAAAGTGGACGGGTTTCCATAATGCGCACGCGATCTCCAACACCGGCGGTGTTATCTTCATCGTGAGCCTTAAACTTCTTATTCTTGGTAATAACTTTGGAATAGAGACCATGAGCAGCGCGGTCTTCAACCTTTACCACCACAGTCTTATCCATCTTGTCGCTAACAACTACGCCTTCGCGAGTCTTGCGAAACTTTCTATCCTCACTCATGCCGCTCCTCCAATTCCTAGTTCGCGTTCACGAATTACGGTATAGATCTTGGCAATCTCTTTACGGACCGCAGTTAGGCGTCCATGGCTCTCAAGTTGACCGGTTGCAGCTTGGAAACGAAGGTTGAATAACTCTTCCTTTGCATCCTTTAACTTTGCTGCAAGATCTTCAGTGCTTAGAGCTCTAAGTTCTTCAGTAGTGATCATCTTTGCCATGGTTATACCTCCTCGCGAATTACTACGCGAGATTTGACTGGGAGTTTGTGAGCTGCGCGAGAGAGCGCTTGATTTGCAACATCTAGCGTTACACCAGATATTTCAAATAAAACTCTTCCTGGTTTCACATTTGCGATCCAGAATTCTGGAGATCCCTTACCAGAACCCATACGGGTTTCAGCAGGCTTCTTAGTTAGTGGGCGATCTGGATAGATATTGATCCAAACCTTTCCACCGCGCTTAATATGACGAGTCATTGCGATACGAGCCGCTTCAATCTGACGGTTGGTTACATAACCACCCTCAGTTGCTTGCAGACCAAAATCACCGAATGCAACCGCTGTTCCACCCTTAGCATTACCAGAACGCTTTGGACGATGTTGCTTGCGATGCTTAACGCGACGTGGAATTAACATTACGCATCACTTCCTTCGCTTTTAACTTCAGGGCTTACTTCGCTATCAAGGCCAGCAGCTGCAGCTTCATTTGCTCGTTCTGCAACAGATGTCTTTGTCACTTCACCCTTTGGCGCGCGAGGTGCACGCTTTGGTGCGCGCTCAGCCTTAGCTGCTTGAACTTGCGCAAGAGCAGCTGCTTCGCGCTCAGTTCTTGAAGCGATAACTTCGCCCTTATAAATCCAGACCTTTACACCTAAGCGACCAAATGTGGTGTGCGCTTCAGCAAAGCCATAATCAATATCTGCTCTTAGGGTATGCAGTGGAACTCGACCTTCGCGATAGAACTCAGAGCGTGACATCTCTGCCCCACCAAGACGTCCACCGCATTGGATACGAACACCTTTTGCTCCTGCTTTAAATGCAGTCTGCATTGCTTTACGCATTGCGCGGCGGAAAGAGACGCGAGCTGCTAATTGCTCTGCAACTCCGCGCGCTACTAGCTGGGCATCAATTTCAGGATTCTTAACTTCCAAGATATTTAACTGAACTTGCTTGCCAGTTAATTTCTCAAGATCAAGACGGAGACGATCTGCCTCAGTTCCCCTACGTCCAATCACAATTCCAGGACGAGCGGTGTGAAGATCGATACGGACGCGCTCACGAGTACGCTCGATTTCAATTCGAGATACTCCAGCCCTCTCCATGTTCTTCTCCATCATGCGACGGATCATCACATCTTCTTTTACATAATCTTTATAAAGCTTCTCGGCATACCAGCGAGACTTGTACTCAGTGGTGATTCCTAGGCGGAAGCCATGAGGGTTAATTTTTTGACCCATTTACTTCGCCTCCTGCTCTGTAGTTTTCTTAGCTGCTGCCTTTTTGGCGCTAGCCTTTTTAACCGGAGCTTTCTTTGCTGCTGCAGGTTTTTCATCTGCCACAACTTCACTAGCTGCTGCAAGAGCTGCTGCTGCTAATTTTCTTGCCTGCTCTTTTGTTGGCTTTCGATAATTCTTATCATCAGATAGAACTACGGAAATCTGTGAAGAGCGCTTCAAGATCTGATAGCCACGGCCCTGTGCGCGCGGGCGATAGCGCTTCATTGTGATGCCCTCATCAACTAGAGCCTCAGTTACCCAGAGCTCTGAGGCATCTCTAATTGCAGGATTCTTCTGCTTAGCATTTGCCACAGCAGAGTTAAGAAGTGAATAGAGATCTTCACTTACTGCAATCTGTGGTGAGAACTTAGCAATTCTTAGCGCCTCATCAGCTCTCTGGCCGCGGATCATATTTACTACGCGACGAGCTTTCTGAGGAGTTACACGAATTGAGCTAAGTGATGCTTTAGCTACTAAAGGAGTATTACTCGGCACGGGTCACCGTCCGATCTTCTTGTCTGACGTGTCCTCTAAATGTTCTTGTTGGTGCAAACTCACCGAGCTTGTGACCAATCATTGCCTCTGTGACATAGACCGGAACATGCTTGCGTCCATCATGGACTGCAATGGTGTGACCAATCATTGATGGCGTGATCATTGAGCGACGTGACCAAGTTTTAATAACGGTCTTGGTGTTCTTCGCATTCTGATCATCCACCTTCTTTTCCAGGTGTAGATCCACAAAGGGACCCTTCTTCAAACTACGTGGCATTTGGTTTCAGGGCTCCTTATCGGCTCTTATTAGCTGGACGACGACGAATGATCAATTGATCACTAGATTTTTTCTTACGAGTACGAGCCTCAGGTTTACCCCAAGGTGAAACAGGATGGCGACCTCCAGAGGTCTTTCCTTCTCCACCACCATGAGGGTGATCAACTGGGTTCATAACAACACCACGAACCGTTGGACGACGGCCTTTCCAGCGCATACGTCCTGCTTTTCCATGGTTAATATTTGATTGCTCAGCATTACCAACAACACCGATTGTTGCGCGGCATCTGACATCAACATTTCTAATTTCGCCAGATGGCATACGGAGCTGGGCATATGGACCATCTTTTGCAACTAACTGCACAGATGCTCCAGCAGATCTTGCAATTCTTGCTCCCCCACCTGGGCGAGTTTCAATTGCATGAATCATTGTTCCAACTGGAATATTTCTTAGCGGCAAGTTATTGCCAGGCTTAATATCTGCAGTTGGGCCATTTTCAATCTTTGTTCCCTGCTCAACGCCAAGAGGAGCGATGATGTAGCGCTTCTCGCCATCAGCAAAGTGCACAAGTGCAATGCGGGCAGAGCGATTTGGATCGTATTCAATCTGTGCAATTACAGCAGGAACGCCATCTTTATCATTACGCAAGAAATCAATAACGCGATAGGCGCGCTTATGTCCGCCGCCTTGATGGCGAGTTGTGATCTTGCCTGAGGCGTTACGACCACCGCGAGAATTAATCGGACGAATAAGTGACTTCTCTGGAGTAGATCGGGTGATCTCAGCAAAGTCGGAAACGCTCTGGCCACGAGAGCTCGGCGTTACCGGTCTTAACTTACGAAGTGCCATGTCATATCCCTTTTCTTATTAATCCCATCACCTATTACTAGGAGACAGGGCCTCCAAAGATGTCGATGCGATCTCCAGCTGCGATTTGCACAATCGCGCGCTTAGTATCGCTTCGCTTTCCAACTCCATAACGAGTGATCTTGCTCTTGCCCTCACGGTTCATTGTGTTGACCTTGAGAACGCGAACTTTGAAAATCTTCTCAACTGCAATCTTGATCTCAGTCTTATTGGCATCAGGTGCAACGATGAAGGTGTACTTATTCTCATCGAGCATTCCATATGACTTCTCTGAAACCACTGGAGCAATTAGAACTTCGCGATGATCTCTCATGCTAAGGCCTCCTCTAACTCTGATTCAAAAGCTCTGGCTGTAACGCTCTTGCCTTTGCTTGGACCTGCAACAAAATCAGTGATAGCTTTTTTGGAAAATACCAAGTCATCAGCAACTACAACATCGTAGGCATTTAGCTGATCCTGACGGATTAGATGTAGATCTTCTTCATTGCGAAGTGAGCGCCATGAAGCCTCTTCGCCATGAGCTAGAACAACAAGTACTCGGCGACGATCTGAGAATTGGCGAACTGCAGCGATAGCAGCTTTGCTATTAACGCTCTCAACAATGGTTGAAACGATATGGATTCGCTCATTTCTTGCACGATCTGAGAGAACTCCAGTAAGTGCTGCCTTAATCATTTTCTTAGGAGTGCGCTCATCGTATTTACGAGGAACTGGTCCTTGAGCAACACCACCATGGCGTTGATTTGGAGAACGAGTTGAACCCTGACGAGCTCTTCCAGTTCCCTTCTGCTTGAAAGGCTTCTTACCACCACCGCTAACCTCACCGCGGTTCTTTGTCTTAGCAGTTCCAGCTCTTGCTGCATTTAGCTGAGCTGTTACTACTTGATGAATTAGTGGCACATTTACCTGGACATCAAAAATTTCTGCAGGAAGATCAAAGGTTCCAGCCTTTGCACCCTTTGCATCTTTAATCTCAATAGTTAACGACATATTTATGCACCTGCCTTATTGATAACTTCACTAAGAGCCTTCTTTGAAGCTGAGTGAATAAAGACCTGCGCCCCAGTTCTTCCAGGAATTGCGCCTTTAATAAGAATTAGTGATTTCTCAACATCAACTGCTTGCACAGTTAAGTTTTGAACCGTAACGGTCTCAACGCCCATACGACCCATCATGCGCTTTCCTTTAAATACGCGTCCAGGTGTGGTGCGGTTACCGATCGATCCTGAGGTGCGGTGCTTTCTCTCAACACCATGGCCATCGCCAAAACCACTGAAATTGTGGCGCTTCATAACACCAGCAGATCCCTTACCTAAAGATGTTCCTTGAGCATCAACTATTTCGCCAGCTGTGAAAATATCTGCTTTAACTTCTTGTCCCACTGTGTAGGAAGAAGCGCTAGCTGTTCTTAGCTCTGCGACAAACTTTCTTGGAGTAACTCCAGCTTTCGCAAATTGACCAGATTCTGGCTTAGAAACTTTTCTTGGATCAATTGCGCCAAATGCCAATTGCACAGCTTCATATCCATCTTTTTCCAGAGTGCGGATCTGAGTCACAACACATGGACCTGCCTGAACAACAGTTACAGGAATAGCTTGGCTATTTTCATCAAAGACTTGAGTCATGCCGAGCTTGACGCCAAGGATTCCCTTGATGGCGCTGCCCTTTGATTGAGTAGTTGTCATAGTTCTCGAGGTCCCCTTAGAGCTTAATCTCAATATCGACGCCAGCAGGAAGATCAAGACGCATCAAGGAATCAACTGTCTTAGGAGTTGGATCGATGATGTCGATTAGACGCTTATGGGTGCGCATCTCAAAATGTTCGCGGCTATCTTTGTATTTATGTGGCGAGCGAATCACGCAATAGGTGTTCTTCTCAGTAGGCAGCGGAACTGGGCCTGCGACCGTTGCCCCTGTGCGCTCAACTGTTTCAACGATTTTCTTCGCTGAAGAGTCAATCACCTCATGGTCATAGGCCTTGAGCCTGATGCGGATCTTCTGTCCCGCCATTTTCATTCCCTCGCTTCTACTTAAGTGCTTCTTGTTTTAGATGGGGCGCTTGTCGCGCCCCATCTAATTACTTCTTTATTTCTCTACTTAACGATCTTTGTTACACGACCTGCGCCAACAGTGCGTCCACCTTCGCGGATAGCAAAACGCAGACCCTCTTCCATCGCAACTGGCTGGATTAGAGTCACAGTCATTGCAGTGTTGTCACCAGGCATAACCATTTCGGTTCCTGATGGAAGTGTTACTACGCCAGTTACATCCGTGGTGCGGAAGTAGAACTGAGGACGGTAGTTGTTAAAGAATGGTGTGTGACGTCCGCCTTCATCCTTTGAAAGGATGTAAGAAGATGCCTCAAAGTCAGTGTGTGGTGTAACGCTGCCAGGCTTACAAACAACCTGTCCACGCTCAACATCTTCACGCTTTAGACCACGAAGAAGTAGACCAACGTTTTCGCCAGCCTGACCTTCATCAAGAAGCTTGCGGAACATTTCAACTCCGGTGATTGTGGTCTTCTGTGAATCTGGACGGATACCAACAATTTCAACTTCTTCGTTGACCTTGACGATACCGCGCTCAATACGACCAGTTACAACAGTTCCTCTACCAGTGATTGTGAATACATCTTCTACTGGCATCAAGAATGGCTTATCAACTTCGCGTACTGGCTGAGGAATGAATGTATCAACAGCATTCATAAGTTCCATGATCTTCTCGCCCCATGCAGCATCTCCTTCGAGAGCCTTTAGAGCTGAGATGCGAACAATTGGAGTGTCTTTTCCTGGGAATTCATATTTAGTTAGTAGATCGCGGACTTCTTCCTCAACTAGACCAAGGATGTCCTCGTCATCAACCATGTCAGACTTATTAAGAGCGACAACAATTGATGGAACGCCAACTTGGCGAGCAAGGAGAACGTGCTCCTTGGTCTGTGGCATTGGTCCATCTGTTGCAGCAACTACGAGAATTGCTCCATCCATCTGAGCTGCACCAGTGATCATATTCTTGATGTAGTCAGCATGGCCTGGACAGTCAACGTGTGCGTAGTGACGCTTCTCTGTCTGGTATTCGATATGTGCAATCGAAATGGTAATACCTCTAGCGCGCTCCTCTGGAGCCTTATCGATCTGATCGAATGCGCTTACCTCATTGAGGTTTGGGTATTTGTCGTGCAGCACCTTGGAAATCGCAGCAGTAAGAGTGGTCTTACCGTGGTCGATGTGACCAATGGTGCCAATGTTTGCGTGCGGCTTTGTCCGCTCGAACTTTGCCTTTGCCACTGTGGTTTCTCCTTCTTTATTTCGTTATTGGATTTGACTTACTCGCCGCGAATCTTCGCGATGATTTCTTTCGAAACCGCAGCTGGAACTTCAGCATAGGAATCGAATTGCATGCTGTAACTCGCGCGGCCCTGAGTTCTACTGCGCAGATCTCCGACATAGCCGAACATCTCCGAGAGTGGAACTAGCGCCTTTACGATGCGAGCACCGGCTCGCTCATCCATGGCCTGGATTTGGCCACGACGGCTATTGAGATCGCCGATGACATCGCCCATGAAATCTTCAGGGGTGGTGACTTCAACGCTCATCATTGGCTCGAGCAATACCGGACCGGCAAGTTTTGCCGCTTCCTTAAATGCTGCGATACCAGCAATCTTGAAGGCCAACTCCGATGAGTCAACATCGTGATAAGCGCCATCAAGAAGAGTTACTCGTACATCAGTTAATGGATAGCCAGCAAGAGGGCCATTTTGTAGCGCCTCTTGGCAACCATCATCAACAGAAGGGATGTACTCCTTAGGGATACGACCACCGGTTACTTTATTTACGAATTCATATCCGCCTTCAACTTCTCCAACTGGAAGTGGCTCAAGTGCGATCTGAATCTTTGCAAACTGTCCAGATCCACCGGTCTGCTTCTTATGGGTGTAATCATGGCGAGCAACTGGCTTTCTTAAAGTCTCGCGATAAGCAACTTGAGGCTTTCCAACATTTGCCTCAACTTTAAATTCACGCTTCATACGATCAACAAGAATTTCTAGATGGAGCTCGCCCATTCCACCAATAATGGTCTGTGCGGTCTCTTCATCAGTTCTAACATGAAATGTTGGATCTTCTTCAGCAAGTCTTTGAATCGCAACGCCAAGTTTTTCTTGATCGCCCTTGGTCTTTGGCTCAATAGCAACGTGGATAACTGGAGCTGGGAAATCCATTGACTCCAAGATCACTGGCTTATCAATATCGCAGAGGGTATCTCCGGTGGTGGTGTCCTTAAGACCCATCACAGCGATGATATCTCCAGCTGATGCCTGAGGAATTTCTTCTCTCTTATTGGCATGCATGCGATAGATCTTGCCGATGCGCTCTTTACGATCTTTTGTGGAGTTTAGAACGCCGCTTCCAGCCTCTAATACACCTGAGTAAATTCTTACGAAAGTTAACTTTCCAAGGTGTGGATCACTCATAATCTTAAAAGCAAGTGATGAGTAAGGCTCGGAAGGATCTGGCTTTCTATCAATCTCAACGCTCTTATCACCCATCTTGGTTCCCTTAATAGCATCAACATCTAGAGGTGATGGCAGATAGCGAGTAACGGCATCAAGCATTGGTTGAACGCCCTTATTCTTAAAGGCAGAACCAGTTAGAACTGGAGTTAACTTATAAGCAAGAGTTGCTCGTCTAATTCCAGCGATAATCTCTTCTTCACTTAGAGTTGCGCCCTCTAGGTATTTCTCCATGATTGCATCATCTGCATCAGAGAGAGTTTCAATCAGAGCAAAACGAGCTGCATCACATTTTTCTTTAAGATCTGCAGGAATTTCTTCAATTACATAATCTTCACCCTTTTGGGTCTCACCTCTCCAGGTGAGAGCATTCATGGCGATTAGATCAACAACTCCAATAAAGTCACCTTCAACTCCAATTGGAACTTGAAGCACAAGAGCGGTTGCGCCAAGACGTGTTCCAATCATCTCAACACAGCGATCAAAGTTTGCGCCGGTGCGATCTAGTTTGTTAACAAAACAGATACGAGGGACGCTGTACTTGTCAGCTTGACGCCAGACAGTTTCAGATTGTGGTTCAACGCCAGCTACGCCATCAAAAACAGTTACTGCGCCATCTAGAACTCGAAGTGATCTTTCAACTTCAACTGTGAAGTCAACGTGTCCAGGGGTATCAATGATGTTGATGGTGTGGCCGCGCCACTCACAGGTTGTAGCAGCTGAGGTAATTGTGATGCCTCGCTCTTGCTCCTGCTCCATCCAGTCCATGGTGGCTGCGCCCTCATGAACCTCACCAATTTTGTAGTTAATACCTGTGTAAAAAAGGATGCGCTCTGTGGTGGTGGTTTTACCAGCATCGATATGAGCCATGATGCCGATATTTCGCACCTTAAGAAGATCAATTGCAGTCGCTGTCGACATATTAATTACCACCTGTAGTGTGCAAAAGCCTTATTAGCTTCTGCCATCTTGTGGGTGTCTTCACGCTTTTTAACTGCAGCGCCGAGGCCATTGGAGGCATCGATCATTTCATTTGCTAACCGCTCTGCCATTGATTTCTCGCGACGCAGGCGAGCGTTATCAACTAACCAACGAAGGCCAAGTGTCATAGAGCGAGCAGCTTTAACTTCAACTGGAACTTGATAGGTAGCGCCGCCAACTCGGCGTGATCTAACTTCAACAGCTGGCTTTACATTATCTAGAGCTTTCTTAAGAGTAATAACTGGATCTACCTCAGTCTTAGCGCGGCAATTTTCTAGCGCTTTATAAACAATAGCCTCTGAAGTTGAGCGCTTGCCATGAACTAAACACTTATTAATAAGTGCGGTAACAACTGGAGAGTTATATACCGGATCGGCAATAACTGGAGATTTAGCAGCAGGGCCTTTACGTGGCATTACTTCTTCTCCTTCTTAGCGCCATAACGAGAGCGAGATTGTTTACGATCTTTAACACCTTGAGTATCAAGAGAGCCACGTACTACTTTGTAACGAACACCAGGAAGATCTTTAACGCGACCACCACGAACTAAAACAATGGAGTGCTCTTGCAAGTTATGTCCTTCACCAGGAATGTATGCCGTTACTTCCATACCGCTAGTTAGACGAACACGTGCAACTTTTCTTAAAGCTGAGTTCGGCTTCTTTGGCGTTGTGGTGTAAACGCGTGTGCAGACGCCACGACGTTGCGGACTTCCTTTAAGACCCGGAGTTGTTGTCTTATCTGACTTATCAACTCGGCCCTTACGGACCAACTGCTGGATTGTTGGCACTACTTCATCTCCATCTCACTTATCCGACCCACGCGGTCGGGTGTGTCGCTGCTTTGAGCGCAAGGGCGCGAGGTTATAGGAAAGATCTACTGCAGGTCAAAACGGGTAAGTGAGCCAAACACGCCGATTTTTGAGGGCAACACGCCGAGCAAAATAGCACTAGCCTTTACTTATGACAGGCAAAGTAAAGGCTAAGAAGGCAGGCAAGAAATCCACAATTAAGAACCCCCGGCGCGGGCGGGCCACTACTTCTCGGATAAGTTCTAAGAACCAGATAACTATTCCAGTGGAGGTGCT
>CANNDP010000001.1 GCA_947503395.1 Actinomycetota bacterium | reverse complement strand
TTGAGCTTGAGGCATATGGCCAGGAGAATGAGCCCTGTTCTAGATGTGGCTGCGAGATTCGCAGGATTGCTTTCGCAAACCGCTCGTCACATTTTTGTCCGCAATGCCAGAGCAAATCTCCCTTGAAGAAAGCGGGAAAAAAGAAGATTAGAAAAAAAGTCAGCCCTAAGCGGGGGTAAAACCCGAGCGTGCGCGGGCTCACCCGATAGGTTCTACCCGTGTATTTAAAGAGCATGACCCTTAAGGGCTTTAAGTCCTTTGCCGCTCCAACGACCTTGAAGTTCGAGCCTGGGATCACCTGCGTGGTGGGACCAAATGGTTCGGGCAAGAGCAATGTCGTTGATGCTCTCTCTTGGGTAATGGGCGAGCAGGGAGCAAAGAGCCTGCGCGGTGGAAAGATGGAAGATGTCATCTTTGCTGGAACTTCAGGAAGAGCGCCCCTGGGACGAGCAGAAGTATCAGTCACTATCGATAACGCAGATGGCGCACTACCAATTGAATTTAGCGAAGTTACGATTTCAAGAACTTTATTTCGAAATGGTCAGAGCGATTATCAAATAAATGGTGAATCAGCTCGCCTACTAGATATTCAAGAGCTATTAAGTGATAGTGGCATCGGACGCGAGATGCACGTCATCGTCGGTCAGGGGCAACTTGATGCCATCCTCACAGCAAATCCTGAGGAGCGCAGAGGATTTATTGAGGAAGCTGCTGGAATATTAAAACATAGGAAGCGAAAAGAGAAAGCACTTCGAAAATTAGATTCGATGCAAGGCAATATGTCTAGAGTGCAAGATCTCACCAATGAGCTAAGAAGACAACTTCGCCCGCTTGGCAAACAGGCAGAGGTTGCCAGAAAAGCCGCTGTGATTCAGGCTGATGTGCGAGATGCGAAGCTAAGAATCTTGGCAGATGACTTAATTGCGTTTAATTCAACGCTAAGTTTAGAAGTTGCTGATGAAACCGCTCTTCGTCAGAGACGAAGTGAAGTTGATCAAGAGCTAGAGCAATTACGCAAAAGAGAGATTGAGCTAGATCAGATAGCAGCAATTCAGGGACCAGAGTTAGCCAGTGCGCAGAATAATTACTACAGCCTGACTGCCCAGAAAGAAAAGCTAAGAGGAACTCAGAACTTAGCATCGGAGCGTGCTCGCTTCTTAGCTGAAGAGGCAGAGGAAGCTAGAGCATCAGGTCGAGATCCTGAAGCGCTAGATGCAGAAGCAAAAGTTTTACGAGGCGAGGAATCTGCTCTACAAGGTTCATCAGATAAAGCCAGAGCTGAATTAGTTGCCGCAAGTAATAGCGTTACTCAATTAGAAGCGCGATTAAAGGGCGAAGAAGATCGAGTGGCTGCAGCACAGAGAGCACTTGCTGATTATCGAGAAGGAACTGCCAGGCAAGAAGGGCATATAAAGTCTCTGCAATCTCGAATCGATGGCGCAGGCTCTGAAATTAGTAGGCTAGAGAGCGCGTTAACTGGAGCCAAGGCAAGAGTGGCTGAATCTAAAGTTGAATTTGCTCGACTTGAGAGTGAAATTGCCGGCCTTGATGCAGGGGAGCTCGGCCTTGATGCAGAATTTGAAAAAGCAAAAGCTCTGCTCAACAGCAGCAAAGCTAACCTTGAAAAGTTAAGAAGCGATCTCTCTCTAGCTGAGCGAGCAAGAGCTGCTTCTGAGGCAAAAATTGATGCGCTCCGGCAAGCAACCCTGCACAAAGATGGAAGTGGTGCGCTATTAACAAATGATCAGGGGATCGTAATTCGTGGCAGCCTAGCTTCGCTATTAACGGTTGAGCCTGGTTGGCAGAGCGCAGTGACCAATGCTTTGGGCTCATTAGCAAATGCCTTAGTGCTTCAAGATCTAAATCAGGTTATCTCTGCAATCACTTTCTTGAAATCGAAATCTGCTGGAAGTGCTGAGCTGCTCTTTATATCCGAAGGTGATTCAAGGCCAGTTATTGAGATTCCAAGTGGATTGACGCCACTAGCAAGTAAAATTTCCTCAGCTACCTTAAATTCCATTTTGCCGGCTCTTTTCTCGGGCCTGGTTGCTGCAGAATCACTTAGTCAAGCAAGTCAGATCATCGCCAGTAATCCATCACTTATTGCAGTTACTCCTGATGGTGATTTGGTTGGAAGAGGAAGAGCAAGTGGCGGCTCATCTGCTCGCACCTCATTAATTGAGATTTCTGAGATGATTGAAAAAGCTGAGATAGAGCTACAGCGACATGGACATGATTGCGATCGAATTCACTTTGATATTTCTACTGCTGAAACAAAATTAAGATCTGATCAACTTACCTACGATCAAGCCTTAGCTAGATTAAATGAGTCAGATGCTGCTATGGCAGCACTTGCTGAGCAGATGGCAGCAGCTAGCCAAGGAGTAAAGAGCGCTAGCGGCGAGGTTGAGCGGTTAGAAAAATTGATATCAGAACTCAAACATGCGCTAGATAGTGATCTAAGTGAGTTAAATACTGCCAGAAGCGAATTTGAGAAAAGTAGTGAACCGTTGGAACCTGAGTTAAGCACTCTTGAAAATCTAAGAGCAACTCTTGCTACAGCAAGAGCAGTTGAAGTTGAAGCTCGTCTTGCGCTTCGAACTATAGAGGAGCGAGTAGCAGCAATCTCGCAGCGGGCTAGAGATCTTGAACTTGCAGCATCAAATGAGCGCCAAGCGGCAAGTAATAACATCGCTCGCCGCGCAGCTAGAGCAAGGGGCGCAGTTACGGCGCAAGCTATTGCTGATGCTGCCTATGAAGCGTTAATTCAAATTGAGAGCTCTATCTCCAGGGCAAATAGTGAGCGGGAAAGACTTGAACTGGCTCGCTCTAATCGCGATGGCGAAATTCTCTCTATTCGCCAAGCAATCAGAGATCTAAGCGTTGAGCTTGATCAATTAACTTCCAGTGTTCATCGCGACGAGATCGCTAGAGCTGAACAAAGATTGAGAATTGAACAACTTGAGATAAAAGCTATGGAGGAATTTGGAGTGGATAGTTCATCTCTTGTAAATGAGTACGGTCCAGATAAGCCAGTTCCAACCTTCATCGAAGATGACGCTGGAAATTTGAGTCAAGGCGAATTCATTCCGTATGTCCGTCAAGAGCAGGAAAAACGTCTAGCTGGCGCTGAGAAATCTCTGGCTCTTCTTGGCAAGATCAATCCCTTAGCTCTTGAGGAGTTCTCATCCCTTGAAGAGCGGTTGAAATATCTGGCAGATCAGTTAGAGGATTTAAAGAAATCAAAGAAGGATCTTCTAGATATCATCAAATCAGTTGATGACAAAGTTCAAGAGATTTTTGAAGAAGCTTTTAGAGATACGGCCCGAGAGTTTGAAAAAATCTTTGCTCGACTCTTTCCAGGGGGAGAGGGACGCCTGCTGTTAACTGATCCAAGTGATCTTCTTAATTCTGGCGTTGATGTTGAAGCTCGTCCGCCAGGAAAGAGAATCAAGCGACTATCACTTCTCTCAGGTGGTGAGCGCTCATTGACTGCGGTAGCGCTTTTAGTGGCAATATTTAAAGCTAGGCCAAGTCCGTTCTATGTTTTAGATGAGGTTGAAGCCGCTCTTGATGACACAAATCTTGGTCGCCTACTTTCAGTTCTAGAAGAGCTAAGACAAGCATCGCAATTAATTATTATCACCCATCAAAAAAGAACTATGGAAATTGGCGATACCTTGTATGGCGTAAGTATGCGCGGTGATGGAGTATCAGAAGTTATCTCACAGCGTCTTCGCGAAATTGAAACTGAACCCGCTTAACTATGGGTTTATTTGGCTCTTTCCTCAGCAAGTTCTCAAAATCTAAAGCAACAATTGAAGACCTTGATCAGTTTAGGCAGATTCTAATCTCATCAGATATTGGGGTGGGGATAACTGAAGAGATTTTAGATTTAGTAAAGCGCGAGAAGAGTGAAGAGCTCTCAACAGCTATCGCTAACTCACTTAAATCAAAGTTAACTACCTCATCAAGGGCTATTAACTTATCAAGTGATGGACCAACCGTAATTCTGCTTGTTGGAGTTAATGGCACTGGAAAAACCACTAGTGCAGCCAAGCTAGCCAATTATTATGCAAAGAGCGGAAAGAAAGTTTTATTAGTTGCTGCTGACACCTTTAGGGCTGCTGCCGTTGCCCAACTTCAGACTTGGGGCCAGAGAATCGGCGTAGAGGTTTTAAGCGCTTCGAGCAATAGTGATCCGGCAGCGATAGCTTTCGATGGAGCGAAAAAAGCTAAGGATGAAGGTTTTGATTTTCTGATAATTGATACTGCTGGAAGACTTCATACCAAGAGCAACTTGATGGATGAACTAGGTAAAATTCAAAGAGTTGTAGAGAAGCTAACTTTAGTAAATGAGATTTTATTTGTTCTTGATGGAACAACGGGTCAGAATGGAATCAAACAGGCAGAGACCTTTGCTTCCAGCGTGAATTTAACTGGGATAGTGGTCACAAAGCTTGATGGCTCCACCAAGGGTGGTATTGCAATAGCCACTGAGGCCGCTCTGCAAGTTCCCTTGAAGTATGTCGGATTTGGTGAGGGGATAGAGGATCTGACCCCCTTTGAGGCTGATGGGTATATCGCTGAACTTTTAACATAGCCGTAACAGAGGGCGAGCAAGTGTCACCTAGGTGAAATCTATTTGAGCCATCAGGGGAAATACTTCTAAAGCATGATCTACTCATTCTCAGAGTTGAGATATTTACCTTTTATTCACGGAGTCTGCTCTTAGCAGCCCGGTTCGGAGAAAAAAATGGATGAAGTAGTACTAAGCGCTGGCGATACCGCTTGGGTTTTAGCTAGCTCTGCCCTGGTTTTACTAATGACCCCAGGGCTTGCTTTCTTCTATGGCGGCATGGTGCGAGCAAAGAGCGCGCTAAATATGATGATGATGTCGATAATCACTATAGGAGTAGTAAGCATTCTCTGGGTTATCTACGGTTTTAAAATTGCATTTGGCTATGAAGCTGATTCACCTTGGTATGGATCTTTCTCTACATCTGGATTAGGTGATGTAGTAAATGAATTGGCAAATAATGGTGGCGTCTATCCAATCCCGCTTCTTGCATTTGCAGTATTCCAACTTATGTTTGCCATTATTACTCCGGCTCTGATCTCTGGCGCAATTGCAGATCGTACAAAATTCTTCTCATGGGCGATCTTCGTTGCTATCTGGGTGACTGTGGTTTATTTCCCAGTAGCTCACTGGGTATTTGCCTTTGGAAACAAAGTCGGCGACACAGTAACTGGCGCGGGATATCTTGCCTCACAGGGAGTTCAAGACTTCGCAGGTGGAACTGCAGTTCATATCAATGCTGGCGCTGCAGGTCTTGCACTAGCAATTGTTCTTGGCAAGAGAATTGGTTGGCAGAAATCTCCAATGCGTCCTCACTCACTTCCACTAGTGCTACTTGGCGCTAGCTTGCTCTGGTTTGGATGGTTTGGATTTAATGCTGGAAGCGCACTTGCTGCGAATGGAATTGCGGCTCTGGCATTTATCAACACTCAGGTAGCAACAGGGGGAGCAGTAATTGGCTGGATTCTTACGGAGAAATTCCGCGATGGACATCCAACAACACTTGGCGCTGCATCTGGAGCTGTTGCTGGCCTTGTTGCTATCACTCCAGCTTGCGCATTCGTTGAACCATGGGCAGCGGCAGTTATTGGCATTCTTGCTGGAATTGCCTGCGCACTTGCAGTTGGTCTTAAGTACAAACTTGGCTATGACGATTCTCTAGATGTTGTTGGCGTTCACTTAGTCGGAGGCATTGTTGGCAGTTTGGCAATTGGCTTCTTTGGAACCAGCAAGATTCTTGGTCTAGATGGACTCTTCTATGGTGGGGGAGTCGAGCTCCTTGGCAAACAAGCTCTAGGTGTTGCTCTAGTTATGGGTTACTCATTTGTGATGACGCTAATCATCGGATTCCTAATTGAAAAAACGATTGGGTTCAGAGTCAAGAGCGAGAGTGAATTAGTCGGAGTCGATCAAGCAGAACACGCAGAGAGCGCCTATGAATTAGGTGGAGTTCTCAAGGGAGGTCGTTAATCATGAAGCTAATTACCGCAATCATTAAGCCCGGAAAGTTTGATGATGTTAAAAATGCCCTAAGGGCAGCTGGAGTCAAAGGAATGACAGTCTCTGAAGTATCTGGTGTTGGTCGCCAAGGTGGCCACATCGAGGTATATCGCGGAGCCGAATATCCCATCGACTTAATTGGCAAAATAAAGTTAGAGATTCTTGCTGAGAATAAGGATGTTGATTCCGTGATCAACACCATTGTGAAGGCGGCATCTACTGGATCAATTGGCGATGGCAAGGTCTGGGCCACCCCTGTTGATAATGTAGTTCGCGTTCGTACCGGCGAGAAAGGTGAGGCTGCAATCTAATAATTGCCCGCATCTAAGCAGTGATACTTGAAAAAAGGTGGAATATGCGAGGGCATATCCACCTTTTTTCTATTTGCCTAGCCATTATGTAGGCTTAAAGACATGTTCGATTCCTTAAGTTCTAAGTTCTCTGATCTCTTTGGATCACTTCGAAGAAAAGGGCGCATTACTCCTGAAGATATTGAGAGTACTTGCCAGGAACTTCGCACCGCCTTACTAGAGGCTGATGTTGCTTTAAGCGTTACTGAAGGCTTTGTAGAAAAAATTAGAAGTAGATCACTTGAAAGACTTCCAGAGATTAGGCAATCAACTAATCAATCTGAAGAAATTTATTCGATTATCAACCAGGAGTTAATTGCAATTCTTGGCGGGCAAGGTCGACGGATTCGATATGCCAAAACTGGTCCAACGATAATAATGCTTGCAGGTCTTCAAGGATCTGGAAAAACAACATTAGCTGGGAAGTTAGCTCGATTTCTAAAAGAAGAGGGAAATACTCCACTCTTAGTGGCAGCAGATCTGCAGCGACCAAATGCCGTTACGCAATTACAAGTATTAGCAGAATCAATTTCAGTTCCAATCTTTGCGCCAGAGGCAGGAAATGGCGTCGGTGATCCAGTAAAGGTTGCCAAGAGCGCAATTACCTATGCCAAAGAAAAAGTCCATAATGTTGTAATCGTTGATACCGCGGGACGACTTGGAATTGATAATGAATTAATGCAGCAGGCAAGCTCAATAAGGGATGCAATTAATCCCAATGAAATCCTCTTTGTGGTAGATGCAATGATGGGACAAGATGCACTTAATACCTCGCTCGCCTTTTTAGAGGGTGTGGGTTTTGATGGCGTTGTATTAACAAAACTAGATGGCGATGCGAAAGCTGGAGCTGCCCTATCCATTGTTGAAGTTACAGGAAAACCAATTCTTTTTACCTCAAGTGGCGAGAAACTAACCGACTTTGATTACTTCTATCCCGAGCGAATGGCTTCCAGAATTTTGGGTCTTGGCGATATCGCAACCTTAGCTGAGCAGGCAAAGCGAGCACTTGATGGCGATAGCGCTAAGCGTCTGGAAGAGAAATTTGTTTCAGGGCAAGATTTCACGCTAGAGGATTTCTTAGAGCAATTAGGGGCAATGAAGAAGATGGGTTCCATGACCAAACTTCTTGGCATGCTGCCTGGCGCTAACTCTGCTGCAATGAAAAAGCAGATAGATAGCATTGATGATAACGAGCTAGTTAGAACACAGGCCATTGTGCAATCGATGACGCCAAGTGAGAGGCGTGATCCAAAAATATTAAACGGTTCAAGACGAGCACGTATTGCACTTGGTAGCGGCAGAAGTGTTACAGAGGTAAATTCTTTAGTTGATCGATTCTCTGCTGCGCAGAAGGCGATGAAGCAGATGAGATCAGGTGGCGGATTACCTGCAGGGATGTCCCTTCCTGGAGGAATGAGCCTTCCCACTGCTTCTCCAATGAATTCGCCAAAGATCGCGCCGAAGAAGAAGTCACGATCTGGAAATCCAGCCAAACGAGCAGCCCAAGAGGGGCGATAGCTAAGCTCAATTGGGAAATATCAAGGGCTCGTGGCAATATTGGCCTCCTGTTCAAGGGCCCTCTACCTCTTGACCGGCACTTATAAACGTAAGAACTTTTTTTCTTCACTTGGCATCCTACTCAAGGAAGAAAAGATAAGTTCGATTAACTATGCAAGGAGAAAGCCTTCGTGGCCGTAAAAATTAGATTGGTACGTTTGGGAAAGATCCGCACTCCTCACTACCGAATTGTTGTTGCAGATTCTCGTAAAGCTCGTAATGGATTAAAGATTGAAGAGATTGGTCGTTACTCACCAGCATCTGATCCTTCGCTAATTGAAGTGAATTCAGATCGCGCTCAACATTGGCTAAAAAATGGTGCACAACCAACTCCAGCGGTAGAGGCAATTTTGAAGGTTACTGGCGATTGGCAGAAGTTCAAGGGCATTGCTGGTCAAGAGGGAACTCTTAAAAGCCTTCCAGTTCGTCCAAATAAGCGCGTTGCTTATGAAGAGGCAGTAAAGGCAGCAAGCAATGAGCCAGCAGATGGCGCAACTACTATGAAGAAGCGTGCTGCTGAGAAACTTGCAGCTAAGAACGCTCCGGTAGAAGTTGTAGCTGAGGCAGCACCTGTTGAGGCAGCTCCAGTAGAAGTTGTGGCTGAGGCAGCACCCGTTGAGGAAGCTCCAGTGGTAGATGCTCCTGCAGAAGCAGTTGCAGAGGCTACGCCAACTGAAACTCCAGCTGAGTAAATATGATGATTGATGAAGCTCTAGAACATTTAGTTAAGGGAATCGTAGATAACCCTGAAGAGGTAATAATCTCTGAAAAAGAGGGAAGACGCGGAACCACCCTTGAGGTAAGAGTTCACCCTGAAGATATTGGCAAGGTAATTGGTCGCAATGGTCGAACAGCAAAGGCGCTACGCACTGTGGTTTCAGCTCTTGCTGGGCGAAGTGTTCGCGTAGATCTTGTTGAGGCGGATGAGGCGCGTTAATCGCGCTTAGCTAATTTGTTACTTGTTGTAGGTCGCATCGGTCGCGCACATGGAGTGCGCGGCGAGGCAACTATTGAAGTTCGAACCGATAACCCTGAAGAGAGATTTGCTATTGGTTCAATTCTAAAAACAGATCCAGAAGATAAAGGTCCTTTAAAGATAACAAGCGCGAAAGTGCATAGCGGAACTCTGCTGCTCTCATTTGAAGGCTATAGCGATAGAAGCGCAGTTGAAAAGCTTCGAAACGTTCTGCTTCTTGCTGATATTAATCCGGCAGATTCAAATATTACTGAAGATGATTTTCACATCTCCCAAATTCTAGGTTGCAAGGTAATAGATAGATCTGGCAAAGATTGGGGCGAGGTCAAAGAGGTTCTCCAGCTTCCATCTCAAGACACGCTAGTGCTTAGTTATCAGGGGCGAGACTTTTTGATTCCATTTGTTAAGCACTTCACCCCAGATATTGATATCGCAAGTAGGATAATTACTGCCGATAATCTAGAGGAGCTAATGTGAAGATAACTGCTATCTCTATCTTCCCCGAATACTTCTCGCCACTTGAGCTCTCCCTAATTGGTAAAGCTAGAAGTCAATCGTTAATTGACTTTAAAAGTATTAATTTAAGAGATTTCACTACTGATAATCACCATAGCGTTGATGACACTCCTTATGGCGGTGGAGCCGGAATGGTGATGATGGCAGAGCCATGGGGCCAAGCTATTGATTCAATATTGGAAAAAGATGGCGAGATTGATCTGATTATCCTCACCCCAGCAGGCTCTAAGTTCAATCAAAAAAAGGCTGAGCAGTTAAGTGGGGCTAAGCATCTGGTCTTTGCCTGTGGTCGCTATGAAGGAATTGATGCAAGAGTGGGCGATTACTATCGAGATAGAAAATCGGTAAGGGTTCATGAAATATCAATCGGTGATTATGTAGTAAATGGCGGTGAGGTAGCGGCGCTAGTAATAATTGAAGCAGTAACTCGATTAATTCCTGGAGTTATTGGCAATCCTGCATCACTTGATGAGGAATCACATAATGAAATTGGCGCACTGGAATATCCAACATTTACTAAACCTGCTAGTTGGCGAGATCTAAACGTTCCTGAGGTTTTGCTCTCTGGAAATCATGGCGAAATTCAAAAGTGGCGACAAGAAGAAGCCAAACGCCGCTCAGATTTAGGTCAATAGGCTTAACAAACGGGGAATAATCGCGACACGCCGAGTGTTGGATAGGACAGCGAGCAAGTAGTTGGGCATTATCCGCCCGTAGCCAAATGACTAAATGGTCTGGCTCTATGTAGGAAGAGATTGGTGGTGAGAGATCAATGGCAACTGATTACGACACGCCTCGAAAAACCGATGAAGAGTTACATGAGGAATCCCTAGAAGAGTTAAAGGCTAGAAGGGCTGAAGCTCAATCAGGTCAGGTTGATCTCGATGAAGAAGAGGCAGAAAATGTTGAACTGCCTGGAGCAGATTTATCTGGTGAAGAGTTATCAGTTCGGGTAGTTCCAAAGCAAGATAATGAATTTACCTGTTCACGTTGCTTCTTAGTTCACCACATTACTCAACTAGCGCGCGGTGAGGGAGCTAAGGCAGTCTGTAAGGATTGCGCTTAAGGAGTTAATCTCTCTAAGAATCTCTCTGGATTTTTAGAACTTATCAACCAAAAAGGTGTGGGATCGCGCGGGTCTGCAATCTCAATTTTTAGTCCTCTTTTAATCCAGAAGCGCAGCGCAAGATAAGCCTGCGGATTAATCCCAGCTCCACGGTGAAACAACATATCTTCTTTGCTTAAAACTTCTATCTTCCCTAAGTATTTAACCTCAATGTTGGCCCTACCCGCCTTAAGTCGCTCTGTAGTGAGCTCAAGGGTTAGTGATGTTACATAGTAAAAATAGATAGTTGATGCGGTAAGAATAATTGCAGTAACTAGTGTGGCTTGATTACCAAGTGAGGCCCAGATCGCGAGCAATATTGCTAGATCAAGGCAGATAATTAATAGAGTCAGCCAGATTGGCCATCTCATTACCTCACGCATGAGGCGAGAGTACTTCCTTGCATTAGATAGCGCTTGCCTATCGACAGGGTAATCTTCACCCCATGTCGCGCGAGCTAAATATTCAAGTTCCTCCAGGAGTTAAAGTCCCGCCTCGACATCCTGATGCTCCGGCAGGTGGCAAATTACTCGGCTCTCATAATCCTGATTGCTATGGCTGCGGTCCTAACCATCCTGCAGGTTTACATCTTGTTGCATATGCAGGAGAGAGTATGAGCATTACTGCGCAATTTACAGTTACCGATTTACATCAAGGAGCTCCAGGTCTTGCCCATGGTGGTCTACTTTCATGTGCCTTTGATGAAGCTTTAGGAAAATTAATGTGGTTAGTTAGAGAGCCGGCAGTAACTGGAAAACTTGAAACGTCATTTCTCGCCCCAGTTCCAGTTGGAAGCACTTTGTTTATCAATGCTGAGATAACCGGCCAAGAGGGTAGAAAGATCTACACCAGAGCTGAGGGCAGAATTGGTTCAGATAGTGGGGTTTTAGCAGTCGAGGCGGCAGCGATATTTATCATTGTTCCCATGGAGCATTTTATTAAGCATGCATCAGAGGAATTCAAGCACGTATTAAGAGAGCGAAGAGATTTATCTATCGATACTGAGTTTGAAATTAATCCATGAAAGTACTAATAACTCAATTAGATAAAGGCCTTCCAATGCCCTCCTATGCAAAACCTGGTGATGCTGGAGCTGATATTTATTCAACTATAGATATCACTATTGAGCCTGGCATGAGAGCTCTTGTGCCAACTGGTATTGCCATTGCGCTAAGTGAAGGATACGCCGCCTTTGTTCATCCCCGCTCTGGACTTGCCATTAAATATGGCGTTGGGCTTGTCAATGCCCCAGGAACAATAGATGCGGGTTATCGTGGAGAGATTTGTGTAATAGTCATAAATCATGATCAGAGCGAGAGTTTTGAGATAAAGCGTGGCGATCGCATTGCGCAATTAGTTTTTCAAAGAGTTGAACGCGCTGAATTTGTTGCAGTAGAAGAACTTCCTGGCTCTAGTCGAAGTGACGCTGGCTTTGGTTCAAGTGGGCGCTCATGAGTGAGAGCGAAGATAAAGCAAAAATCCTCTCTGCCATAGGGGGAGTAAAAGGTCTAATAGATTCTGGGCTTCCTGCTCTGCTATTTCTTATCGCATTTAATATTACAAAGGATGTTAGAGATTCAGCCTACGCAGCCCTAGCTCTTTCGCTTCTTCTAGCGCTGGTTAGATTGGTAAAGCGCGAAACCATTCAGCATGCAGTTTCAGGGGTGATTGGAGTTGGAATATGTGCTTGGCTCTCCTTGCGAACTGGAAAAGCAGAAGACTTCTATCTGCCAGGACTTTGGACCAATGCAATCTATGGATCTGCTTATTTAGTCTCAATACTTCTGCGCTGGCCAGTTATTGGACTCATTATTGGTCCACTTCTGGAAGAAAACTTTAGATGGCGTAAAGATCCTGCGCGAACAAAGGTCTATATAAAGGCAACCTGGCTTTGGGTAGGAATGTTTGCAATCCGCCTTGTTGTGCAATACCCGCTATATGTCAGTGGCAATGTTAATTTACTTGGAACAGCCAGGTTGGTTATGGGCTATCCGTTATTTATTGCTACCGCCTGGGCAACTTGGATAGTAATTAAGAGTGGTCCAAAGCTAAGAGATGACTTAAGAATTGATAAAGCGAGCTAATCCTTTATAAAGCAAGCCTTTAGTGAAACTTCTGCCTCAGCAGTGGTTACAAAAATTAGTTCATCACCAGCTGCAAAAACATCATGATCTGCTGGCGTTATGACATGGCCATCTCTGATAATTGCTGCAAGGGATGCATCTTGGGGAAGTGAGATCTCTTCAACAGATTTTCCAATGCAAGTTGAGGTATCAGGAAGAGTTAACTCAACTAAATTAGCCTCTCCAGCTTTAAGCGAGAAGAGTCTGACGATATCTCCAACCGATACAGCTTCCTCAACTAGGGCAGCAATAATTCTTGGCGTAGAAACAGCGACATCAACGCCCCAGGAGGAATCAAAAAGCCACTCATTTTTTGGATGATTTACTCGTGCCACCACTCTTGGGACTCCATACTCAGTCTTGGCAAGTAGTGATGACACAAGATTCACCTTGTCATCACCGGTGGCTGCAACCATTACTTGGCAGGTATCAAGCTTGGCTTTATCAAGTGAACTGATTTCACAGGCATCCGCCAGGAGCCATTCAGCAGATGGAACGCTCTCCATCTTAAGAGACTTTGGATTCTTATCGATAAGTAAGACCTGATGGCCATTTTCAATTAGCTCTCTTGCAATGGCTCGTCCTGCATTTCCAGCTCCTGCGATAGCAATTCTCATCTTCACTCACCACTCGGTGGAAGAGCAAGGGATGCCTCTGTTGCGGCTAAATTCTTATCTTCTACCATTACATGGATTACATCGCCTTCTTGCAAGACCGTATGTTCATTGGGTATCAAGCCTTCACCAAGCCTTGTAACAAATGCAACGCGAGCATCGGTATGTTGTTCTATTAAGGAAACAGGTCTTCCATACCAATCTCGATGCAAAGCAATCTCAGCTAGTTGCACTTTTCCAGATGCATCTTGCCACTCAGAGCGAGATCCTTGAGGCAGAAGCCTTCTCATAATTTGATCTGTAGTCCAAAGAACTGTGGCAACAGTAGGAATTCCTAGCCTTTGATAAATCTCAGCTCTGCCTGGATCGTAAATTCGAGCTACAACGCTTGCTACTCCATAGGTTTCTCTTGCAACTCTTGCTGCCAAAATATTTGAATTATCACCATTTGAAACTGCGGCAAATGCATCAGCCCTTTGAATTCCTGCTTCTAAAAGAGTGTCGCGATCAAAGCCCATGCCAGCCACAGTTAGCCCATTGAAATCTGCGCCAAGACGACGAAATGCTTCACGATCTTGATCGATTACGGCAACGCTATGGCCTAGAGCCTGAAAATCTTTTGCCAGGGTAGAACCGACTCGGCCGCAACCCATGATTACGACATGCACAAAAGGAGAATTTACACCTTTAGGCTAGATTCCCTCTAATCCACGCGAGGGATAGCACTAGAAATAAGTGCTTCAATGAACTTTTCTAGAAAGGTGCGCGAGTGCAAAGCGGTGATCAATTAGAAGTCGATATCACAGCTATTGCGCACGGCGGCCACTGCATAGCGCGCTACGACGGAAGAGTTATTTTTGTAAGACATGCAATCCCTGGAGAGCGCGTGATTGTTGAGATTAGCGATGTGACAAAAAGCTTTGCTAGGGGAAACTGCATCTCAGTAATTAAAGCTTCTAAGTATCGGGTGACTCCGCCGTGTTCATTCGCTCGATTTGATGGATGCGGGGGATGCGACTTTCAACACATCGATCCTAGTTATCAGCGAGAATTAAAGAGCGAAATTGTCAAAGAGCAATTTAGCCGTCTTGCTAAAATGGAGATCGATGTAGAGGTTGAAGAAGTTAAACCGAATTTACATTGGCGCAGCAGAATGGAATTCTCTGTATCTGAAAATGGCAAGGTTGGTCTCTATGCCTCGCGCTCAAATCAAATAGTTGAAATTGATAAATGTTTAATCGCTCATGAGGATATTGATATCGAAAAAATCAATCAGATGAAGTTGCCCAAATCAAAGCGGGTAGATGTTGCAATAACTAGCAAGGGCAAGAGCGCGGTAGTGATAGAGGGTCGAGAGAACTTAGAACTTATCCAGGAGCAGGTAGATGGCATTGAATTCTCACTAAATCCAATTACCTTCTGGCAGAGCCATCGCATGGCGCCGACTGTTTTGAGCCAAGTAGTTAAAGATTATGTTCAAGCAAAGCCTGCAGATCACATCTTTGATCTCTACGGCGGAGCTGGGCTATTTAGCGCAGCCCTTTTATCCGATCTCGGAGTTGCAGGAAGAGTCACTTTAATTGAATCCGATGAGAATGCGATTATTGATGCCAGACGAAACTTTGCCCTAGAGCCAAGAGTCGAAATAGTTGAAGCAAAAGTTGAAGCAAGCTTGAAGAAATATCGTGCAGCAAATGTAGTTCTCCTTGATCCTCCTCGCGCTGGAGCTGGAGAAAGAGTCATTTCAACTATTACCTCACTTGCTCCCAGAACGATTGTCTATGTTGCCTGCGATCCAGCCTCACTAGCCCGAGATAGCGCCTATCTTTCAGCGCAGGGATACAAGTTGGATCAAATCAGGGCCTTTGACCTCTTTCCAATGACTGCTCATATGGAGCTTGTGGCGCGTTTCATTATTTCTTGAGTAATACTCTAGTAATTCGTTTTTGAGCACTTTATGCGACAACAGTTAAGATGGGCTCATGAGCAAGAACTCCTTCGGCGCAAAGAGCTCGCTTGAAGTCTCAGGCAAGAGTTATGAAATATTTGATATCACCAAACTATCTCAAGCAAATTCTCTTCCCTTTTCCTTAAAAGTATTACTAGAAAATCTCCTTCGCACTGAAGATGGCGCAAATATCACAGCCAAGCAGATTGAAGCTCTTGCTTCCTGGAATCCTGAATCCATTCCCGACACTGAAATTCAATTCACACCGGCGCGTGTGATTATGCAAGATTTCACTGGAGTTCCTTGTGTTGTCGATCTTGCCACTATGAGAGAGGCAATTGCAGAACTTGGTGGAGATCCATCGCGTGTTAATCCCTTAGCCCCTGCTGAACTAGTTATCGATCACTCAGTTATTGCTGACAAATATGGAACGGCAAGCTCTTTCAAAGAAAATGTTGATATTGAATATGAGAGAAATCAAGAGCGATATCGCTTCCTTCGTTGGGGCCAGAGCGCCTTTGATGAATTTAAAGTAGTTCCGCCCGGCACTGGCATTGTTCATCAAGTAAACATTGAATACCTCGCAAGAGTAGTAATGGTCAGAGCAGTAAACGGTGTGCAGCGGGCATATCCAGATACTGTGGTTGGAACTGATTCACACACCACTATGGTCAATGGCCTTGGAGTTCTTGGTTGGGGAGTGGGCGGCATTGAAGCAGAGGCAGCCCTTCTTGGTCAGCCAGTTTCTATGCTTATTCCTAGGGTTCTAGGGTTTAAGTTAAGTGGAGCGTTACCAGTTGGAACAACTGCAACTGATTTAGTTTTAACAATTACTGAGATGCTGAGAAAGCATGGCGTAGTCGGCAAGTTTGTTGAATTTTATGGCCCTGGAGTGAGCGCACTTCCGATGGCTAATCGCGCCACAATTGGAAATATGTCACCTGAATACGGCTCAACTGTGGCAATTTTCCCAATAGACCAGGAGACTATTAAGTATCTAGAGTTAACCGGAAGAAGCGGAGAACAATTAGAGCTAGTGGAGAAATATGCCAAGGCTCAAGGACTATGGCATGACCCATCTGCAGAGCCAAGATACTCAGAGCGATTAGAGCTAGATCTTTCAAGTGTCGTTCCATCAATAGCAGGACCCAAGAGACCACAAGATCGAGTCTCCCTAAGTGATGCCAAGAGTTCCTTTGCCAAAGTTCTCCCTTCTTATCTTTCTAGCAATACTGCTACTAATCCAATAGCAATTGAAGTAAATTCAAGAAAAGGATCTATTACCAATGGCTCAGTGGTAATAGCTTCAATCACTTCTTGCACTAATACCTCAAATCCTTCTGTGATGATTGGGGCAGGACTACTAGCAAAGAAAGCTGTAGAAAAAGGTTTGATGAGTAAGCCTTGGGTTAAGACCACACTTGCGCCAGGTTCAAAGGTAGTCACTAACTACTATGAAAAATCAGGGCTAACTCCGTATCTAGAAAAACTCGGATTTAACCTAGTTGGCTATGGATGCGTTACCTGCATTGGAAACTCTGGTCCATTGCCTCTAGAGGTTAGCAAAGCAGTAAATGACAATGATCTCTCGGTTGCAGCGGTGCTTTCTGGAAATAGAAACTTTGAAGGTCGAATTAGCCCTGATGTGAAAATGAACTACTTAGCATCGCCTCCGCTAGTTGTAGCCTATTCAATTGCTGGAAGTATGGATCATGACTTTGATAAAGATCCACTAGGCCAAGATAGCTCGGGAAATGATGTGTTCCTGAAAGACATCTGGCCAAGTATGCAAGAGATCCAAGGCGTAATTGATTCAGTGGTTACCTCAGATATGTTTAAGAAAGATTATTCAAGTGTATTTGCTGGAGATCAAAACTGGACCTCACTTGCAACCCCTGAAGGAAAGACTTTTGACTGGGATCCAAAATCTACCTATGTCAGAAAACCTCCTTACTTTGAATCTATGCCCAGAAATCCTCTTCCAGTTACTGATATTTCAGGTGCAAGAGTTTTGGCAAAGCTTGGTGATTCAGTAACTACTGATCACATATCACCAGCAGGTTCGATTAAGGTTGATTCTCCAGCTGGAAAATATCTAGCAGAAAATGGGGTAGAAAAATCTGACTTTAATTCCTATGGTTCGCGCCGTGGCAATCATGAAGTCATGATTAGAGGAACGTTTGCAAACATTCGCTTGAAGAATCTTTTGCTTGACGGAGTTGAAGGTGGCTTTACTAGAAACTTTATTGATGGTGGTAAGCAGAGCACTATCTATGATGCATCAATGGCATACCAAGATGCCAACATTGCTTTAGTAATTCTGGCAGGAAAAGAATATGGCTCCGGATCTTCTAGAGATTGGGCTGCAAAAGGAACCGCGCTTCTTGGAGTAAAGGCAGTCATCGCTGAATCATTTGAAAGAATTCACCGCTCTAATTTGATTGGAATGGGAGTTCTTCCTCTGCAATTTCTCGATGGTCAAGATGCCAATTCATTAGGGCTTAGCGGCGAAGAAGTATTTTCAATATCTGGTGTTACTGCGTTAAACGAAGGTCGCATTCCAAGCATTGTTAAGGTGACGGCTGGAGATAAGAGCTTTGAGGCAAAGGTACGTATCGATACCCCAGGTGAGGCTGATTACTATCGCCACGGTGGAATCATGCAGTACGTCTTGCGCTCTCTACTTTCTTAGTTCACCGATAGAATCCAGACATGAAACACCTTAGCCGGATTAAATCTCCTGGCGACTTGGCGCGCTTTAGCCAAGATGAGCTAACAGAGTTGGCGGCAGAGATTAGAGCTTTTTTAATCGAGAAAGTTTCAAAGTCAGGCGGACATCTAGGGCCAAATCTTGGAATCGTGGAGTTGAGTATTGCGCTTCATCGCGTATTTGAATCTCCCCAAGATGTAATGGTTTATGACACAGGCCATCAAAGTTATGTCCATAAGATACTAACTGGAAGAGCTGCAGGGTTTGAAAAGCTTCGTCAGCGCGGAGGACTTGCAGGATATCCAAGTAGGGCAGAGAGTGAACATGATGTTATAGAGAACTCACATGCTTCAACCGCTCTCTCATGGGCTGATGGAATAGCTCGTGGCTTTGCTCTGCAGAATCAGAGCGATAGAACCGTTGTAGCAGTAGTCGGAGATGGAGCTCTAACAGGCGGAATGTCTTGGGAGGCGCTAAATAATATTGCTGCCTCAGATGATCTAAAACTTGTGATCGTGGTTAACGACAATGAACGCTCTTACTCACCAACTATTGGTGGAGTAGCTACCTATCTCTCAACGCTTCGCGCTACAAAGGGCTATGAAAAATTCCTTGATTGGGGAAAGCAAGTATTAGAAAAGACTCCGGTTGTCGGAAATCCAATCTATGAAACTCTCCACGGAATGAAAAAAGGTATTAAGGATATTGTTGCTCCGCAAGGAATGTTCGAAGATTTAGGACTTAAGTATTTGGGACCAGTTGATGGTCATGATATTCCGGCACTTGAGCGTGCTCTCCTTCAGGCAAAGAAATTCTCAGGGCCGGTATTAGTCCATGCCATCACTGAAAAGGGACGGGGACATGCTCCAGCGCTCAATGATGAGGCAGAGAAGTTTCATGCAGTTGGGGTCGTTGATCCTGAAACAGGGGAGCCGCTATCAAATAATGGCGCCACCTGGACGAAAGTATTCTCTGAGGCGCTAGTTGAGATAGGGCGAGAGCGAAAAGATGTTGTGGCAATTACTGCTGCCATGCTTGGCCCAACGGGGCTTGATAGATTCCAAGCTGAATTTCCAGAGCGAACTTTTGATGTGGGGATCGCTGAACAGCACGCTGTCACCTCAGCTGCTGGTATGGCCTACACCGGCCTTCATCCAGTAGTTGCGGTCTATTCAACATTTTTGAACCGCGCATTTGATCAATTGCTATTAGATGTGGGATTACATAAAGCTGGAGTCACTTTTGTTTTAGATAGAGCAGGAATAACTGGCGATGATGGGCCATCGCATCACGGAATCTGGGATCTAGCACTTACTGGAATAATTCCTAATGCATTTGTTGCAGCGCCCCGTGATGGCGCAAGATTAAAAGAATCGCTAGCAGAGGCTGTTGCAATCTCTGATGCCCCTTCAATTATTCGCTTTCCAAAGGGAGCAATTGGAAAAGATTTGCCAGCATTTGAAAGACGTGGCGGGCTAGATGTTCTCTATCGCGGTGAGAGCTCAGATATTCTCCTTGTGAGCATTGGCGCTATGGCACCTCTTGCAATTGATGCGGCAGCTCAAGCGTTTCGTGAAGGTGTTGGAGTAACTGTCATCGATCCACTCTGGGTTAAGCCTCTTCCTGCAGATTCACTTCTTGCCATGGCTCCAAGATTTAAACGAGTAGTGGTGCTAGAAGATGGAATTAAACACGGTGGAATTGCTAGCACTTTATCTGAGCTATTTCGTGAAAATGGTCTAGATCTGCCCATTCATTCAATTGGAGTGCCTTTGGAATTTATTCAACACTCAAAGCGCGCCGAAATTCTGCAAGATATTGGAATCACTTCACAGAGCATTAGCCGTCAATTAGTTGGCTGGGCTTCTTTAAATGTTAAGCAGGAAGGGATGCAACTTGCGGCGGATGAAAACGCTGACCGCAAACCGCTTCACTAATTCCTTCTCTATCAAGATAAGGCAATATTCCGCCTAAATGCATTGGCCATCCCGCCCCGAGCAACATACAGAGATCAATTTCTGATGCGGTGGCAACAACGCCTTCATCCAGCATCATTCTTGCCTCTTGAGCAAGGGCTGATAGAGCTCTGGTGCGAACTTGCTCTGCAGTTGATGGCTTATCTCCCTTTTCAATCAGAGCAAGGGCTTCGGGATTAGCGCTAAGTGCGCCTTTCTCATCTTTGACATAGAAAGTTTTAACGCCCTTCTCCACCATTCGAGAAACAGTTGGTGAGATGCGATAGCGCGGACCTAGGTTGGCATTTAAAGTCTTTGAGACATGAAGGGCAACTCCTGGGCCCACTAAGCCAAATAGTTCAAATGGCGACATTGGAAATCCAAGAGGACGCAGAGCGTTATCGGCTACATCTGTCGGAGTTCCTTCATCAACAGCATCTGTTACTTCGCCCATAAATCTTGTTAGCAGGCGATTAACCACAAAACCTGGAGCATCTTTACAGATAATCATTGTTTTCTTTAGCTCTTTACCTACGTTAATTGCAGTAGCGGTAGTGGCATCATCAGTTTTTGAAGTTCTTGCTACCTCCAAAAGCGGCATAACAGCTACTGGATTAAAGAAGTGGAATCCAACAACGCGCTCTGGGTTTTTCAGACCTTCGCCCATTTTTTCAACCGAAAGGGATGAAGTATTGGTAGCTAGAACGCACTCAGCAGAGACTATTGCCTCCAGATCCTTAAACAACTTCTGCTTTATTGAGAGCTCTTCAAATACTGCTTCAATTATGAAGTCACAACCAGCGAAAGCAGATTGGCTCACAGATCCTGAGATTAGAGACGATAATCTAGCTGCGGCCTCTGGGCTTAAGCGCTTTTTCTCAACTAGCTTAGTAATTTCATTTCTAACCCAAGCAACACCTTTATCAACGCGCTCTTGGTCAAGATCAGTCATAACTACTGGAACTTTTAGATTTCTAATTATTAGAAGTGCTAATTGAGATGCCATCAAGCCTGCTCCAACAACTCCAGCTTTTGTCACCTTTCTAGCAAGAGCAGCTTTTGGAGCTCCTTCAACTTTCTTACGCTTCTTTTGAATTAGATTAAATGCATATAGCGAGGCCCTTAAAGGATTGCCCATAACTAGGTTTGCCAAGATCTCATCTTCAGCGTCAAATCCTTGATCCAGGGTGTTGCTTCTTGCCGCGGAGATGAGTTCTAAGGCCCTTCTTGGGGCTTCAATATCTGCTCCGCCATATTTTTTGGCAATTGCAGCTTTGCCCGTTTCTAAAGCCTTATCCCAATTGGGATCTATTGAATAATCTTTCCGCTCTATCTTCTCTTTTCCTGAAACAATTCTGGCAGCAAAGGCAATTGATTTTTCTAGAAAGTCAGCAGGCTCAAAAACTGCATCAACAACTCCAAGGCCCTGGGCATCTTTAGCCTTCATCATCGTATTGTTATTTAAAGCATTTAAAATAATTACCTGTACAGCTCTCTCTGGTCCAATTAACTTAGGAAGCAGTGTCGCTCCGCCCCAACCAGGCACTAATCCAAGGAAGCACTCGGGGAGCGCAGTAAAGGCAGTTGTAGCCATGGTTCGATAATTGCAATGTAGGCCTACTTCAAGGCCGCCACCTAGAGCAAGTCCATTGATAAAGGCAAAGGTAACCTTCTTGCTTCTGCCGAGTCTTTTAAAGATGTCATGTCCCAATTTTCCAAAAGCTAGTGATTGCTCTCGCTTGGCAACATATGAGATGCCAGATAGATCTGCTCCAGCTGCAAAGATAAAAGGTTTTCCAATAATTGCTATCGCTACCGAATCGCTACTTTCAGCTGCGGTAATTGCATCATTTAGTGCGTTTAGAGATTGAATTCCAAAGGTATTTGGCCGGGTGTGATCGTGGCCATTATCGAGGGTTATTAAGGCAAGAGAGCCAGATGCGCCAAATGCCGCTAGATCAACTTGGCGGATTAGAGCGTTTGTTACTACTTCATCTGGGGGAGTTGTTATCTCTGCCATATTACTTAAGCTCCCTTTTTGTAATTTGGGTTCTCCCAGATGATGGTTCCACCCATTCCAAGTCCAATACACATAGTGGTGATGCCATATCTAACTTCTGGGTGTTCTTTAAAACCCTCAGCAAGATTGAGAATCAAACGGATTCCTGATGATGCAAGTGGATGGCCAACAGCAATTGCGCCACCATAGGGATTCACTCTTGGATCATCATCTCCGATTCCAAAGTAGTCAAGGAATGAGAGAACTTGGATTGAGAAGGCTTCATTGATTTCAAATAAACCAATATCTTCAATCTTTAAGCCTGCCTTATCAAGAGCCTTAAGGGTTGATGGCACAGGCCCATATCCCATGATCTCTGGTTCAACTCCAGCAAATGCAAAGGTAATCATTCTGGCCTTTGGTGATAGTCCCAGCTCTTTAGCTTTGCTCTCGCTAGCAAGCAGCGCTGCTGTTGCACCATCGTTTAGTCCTGCTGCATTTCCAGCAGTTACTCTGCCCTGAGGACGAAATGGAGTCTTTAGCGCAGCAAGTGCTTCAAGCGTTGTTCCAGGCCTTGGTGGTTCATCAACTGTTGCAACCCCCCAACCTTGCTCAGCATTTCTAACTGCAACTGGAATTAAATTAGGTTGAATCTTTCCACTTTTGTATGCAGCAGCAGTCTTTTCTTGAGAGCGAAGTGCATACTTATCTGCTCTCTCTTTAGTTAGGTGTGGGAATTTATCGTGGAGACGCTCTGCAGTATTTCCCATCGAGAGGGCATCGGTATCAACTAACTTCTCTGCTAAATATCTGGGGTTTGGATCCATGCCATCGCCCATCGGGTGATTGCCCATATGTTCAACACCGCCAGCGATTGCAAGATCGTATGCGCCCATCGCAATAGATCCAGCGAGAGTTGTCACTGAAGTTAGCGCGCCTGCGCACCAGCGATCAATTGAATAACCCGGAACAGTATTTGGAATTCCTGCCAGAAGTGATGCGCTTCTACCAATGTTCATTCCTTGATCGCCATATTGAGTAGCAGCAGCAATTGCTACATCATCAATTTCAGATGGCTTAACAGATGGATTTCGCTCCAGCAGGCCGCGAATAGTTCGAACAATAATGTCATCGGCGCGGGTGCCGGCATATAAACTTCCAGCTTTACCAAACGGGGAGCGAACAGCATCAAGGAGAACTACATTTGTTGAGGTGGTGGCAGTATTCATTCCGCTAGGTTACTGGTCAGTAACCTATTAGCAAAGTGCTTTTGAGCTATTAACTCTGCCTTACAGGGGTCAGGCTCTTGGCAGGTCTTAGATATAGATAAAGCGTTCCAAGAATGTAGGCGCTATAAGCAAGCAATTGCAGCCAAGACATCGTAGTATCAAATCCGATAGTTCCAGCAAGCAGTGATCCCATAATGGAATCTGCTGCCATCCAGGATGTGACATCCCAGGCATATGACTCTTCCCCAGGAAGCCAACCCAATTCTTGGAATTCATGGATTCCATAAGATAGAACTCCAGCGGCAACAACAATCAGTGCGACGCCAGTTATCGTAAAGAACTTCGAAAGATTGAACCTAATCGCTCTTCGATATATGGCATATCCAAGTAAAACTGAAAGTAGAAGGCCAGAAACCAAACCGATCGTGGCAGGAATCTTTGTTCCAGCAACCTGGAAATTTGAGTAGACAAAAAGAGCTGTCTCAAGGCCCTCGCGTGCGACAGCGAAAAATGCTGCGGCGGCAAGTGCTAGGGGACCAACCATTGCTGCGGTCTCAACCTTTTCGTGGAGAGTATCCCGAAGGGCTCTGGCGGTCGCCTTCATCCAAAAGACCATCCACGTAACTAGGGCGACAGCGACGAAAGAAGTAGTTCCAGCAAAGAATTCCTCCCCTCTTTCAGAGAGTTCGGCTGAGGTGAAAGCCAGGAAGCCACCGAGCGCAAAAGAGGTAGCTAGGGCAACACCAACTCCGCTCCATAAAGGCGGTAAGAGATGGCGACGGTTGGTCTTAACCACATAGGCCACGAGAATTCCAACGATCAAGGAAGCTTCAAGGCCTTCTCGCAGGGCTATTAGGAAATTGCTGAGCATGGTTTAAGAGTAAACCAACTCCAGCGATTTACGCAACTCTAATGTTGCGTAATTCATCTCACTCTTGAGCCTCGGTTTCATCCTGGATTGGGGCGGAAGGGGGCAGTGGCTCAGCTTCTCCGAGGCATTCCGCCAGAGCTTGAGAGCACTTTTCTATCTGCCACTCTCTTGCCCCATTTAGTCTTAACTGCACTTCAACTCTTGCTAGCAGGGCCTCGCTCATCTTATGGACTTGTTCACTTGCCTGATCAAAGCAGACTTTTCTTACCAACTCAGGGCCGATGAGGTTTTCTAGCGGGACATTTAGCTCTCCTGCAATTTCACTTAACTTAGCTTTGGCATGGCTTATGTGAGCATAAGCGATTGGAAACTTTACCTTCCAGATCTTTACTGGCGGAAGTAAATCACTCTTGCTTCGAAGTTCTGGCCACTGCTCTTGAGTTAAGCTCTGGGCTGCAAGAAATGTCTCTAGCCAAGTTTCAATGTAGCTCTTCTGAACTTCATTTCTTATTCGCGCTTTAGCTTCGCTAAGTTTCATCATTTCATCTTTACTCTTCACATTAGATTTAGCCAAAGCGATGATCACCGCATCCGATAGGAGCCTTCCTGGAGCTAGATCAATTGAGGCTGCAATCTCATCTCTTACCTGCCAGAGCTGCCTAATGATTGCTAGTTGATATCGCGATTTAATCTCATGCATTCCAGAAGTTCTTCGCCAAGGCTCCTTTCTCTTTTGCGGGGGAGGACTTTTTAATATTGCCGCAAAGTCTTGCATCGCCCACTTTAATTTTCCTTGCGCCTCAAGAAGTTCTGCCACTTTATCTCTCAGATCAATAAGTAGGGCTACATCAAGTGCGGCATAATCAAGCCATTCTTGCTCTAGTGGGCGAATTGACCAATCAACAGCTGAATGCTCTTTAGCAAGTGAGATCTGTAATAAACTTTCAACTAAATGACCGAGGCCAACTCTTGGACAACCTGCAATTCTTGCTCCTAATTCAGTATCAAATAGCTCTTTCGGATCTATGCCCCAATCACGAAGACAAGGCAGATCTTGAGTGCTGGCATGGATGATTGTTTCCTCGCCTCTAATAACTTCATTTAATTGGCCAATTAGAGGGCTTTGGTGAAATTGGATTGGATCAATTAGATGTAAGCCCCCGCCCCTTCGATATATCTGTATTAGATAGGCCCTTGAGCTATAGCGAAATCCTGAGGCGCGCTCGGCATCAATAGCGATGGGGCCGTGACCAGATTTGAGTTGGTCAATTGCTGCAGCCAAGTAATCCTCAGTTGTAATTAGCTCTGGAGTTCCCTGTTCTGGAACCTTTAGGGCGCGAAGATTTGTCTCTTGCTCACTCACAGTTAATTAACGCTTTTGCGGAAGTGAGGCCACACCCTCAGGAAGAGGGGCAAGGCCTGCTGCGCTTGCCATTAGCTCTAGCCAAGCATGGACATGGCTCATTAACTCTTCAGGATTATCTGCAGTCCACGAGGCTCGAATCTCTATCTCGGATGATTCATCATGTGATGAGAGTTCTCCATATGATGCGCTCGCCACTCGAGTAACGGTTCCGCTGGGCTGGCTATAACTTGCACCGCTGTTTTTGAGTGCGTCAATAAACCAAGACCAGCCAACATCAGGCAACATGGGATCTGATTGAATCTCAATATCAAGGGCTGAGCGAACAAAGGTTACGCAGCGAAAAGTGCCATCCCAAGATTCTTGTCCATCTGGATCATGAAGGAGAACGAATCTGCCAGTTGCGATGTCATCTTCACTATCAATATCAAGTGCTAGATCGGCGGTGATAGCAAAGGCATAGGGGGCAAGTTTTTGCGGCGCAGGTATTTCAGAGATGGAGATTTCAGGGCGCGCCTTAATGGCTTTTATATCTTCGATAAAAGTATCAAAGTTTCGATTCGCCTCTTTCATAAGGATAAGGGTAGGCAAGAGTTAAATGAGTCAGCGGGAGGCGCGAGGGCCTATGAGGCGATAACCTTGAATAATGGGTTCATTACTTGCGCTAGCTTCCAGCCTGCTCTGGGGAACTGCGGATTACTTAGCTGGAAACCTCTCTAAGCGCTTTAAAGCAATCGCCGTTACAGCGATCTCGCAGATATTTGGGCTCATCTTTGGCCTTTTAACAATTCTCTTTTTTGCAGAATTCATAAGACCAAATCTTTCAATGAGTGGCTATTTCATCCCAGGAGTGATTGCTGGCATCGCTGGGTTTATCGGCCTCATCGCTTTTTATACCGGTCTTGCTACCGGACGTATGGGAGTTGTTTCGCCAATTAGTTCGCTTTCAGTTCTAATTCCATTGTTTTTTGCGCTGGCAAGAGGTGAGCGACCTACCTCTCTTGAGTTGATTGGAATAGCAATTGCTATCGCGGGAGCATTTATGGCAAGCGGACCTGAGATAAGAAATGGTCTTCCAGTAAAGCCTCTCTTGTTAGCAGTGGTAGCTGCAATTGGTTTTGGAACTGCCCTAACATTTATTGCAATTGGCTCTGAGACTGATTCCCTTCACACCATGACTTCGATGAGAGTTGCTTCAGTATCAATCTGCATTCTGCTAGCGATTAGATATCGAAGCCTTGGTGGAATACCAAGGAAAGAATTTCCACTATTGATATTTATTGGTGTTGCAGATTTTCTAGCAAACTTTCTCCTTGGGGTAGCAACTACCAAAGGCCTAGTTTCTATCGCTATGGTTCTAGGTTCGCTATTTCCGATAGTGACAATTCTTTTAGCATATAAATTTCTTCAAGAGAGATTAGCTAAAGTTCAATACTTAGGAATTGCTTTTGCGCTAGGCGGAGTACTTTTAATCGCTGCTTTTTAACTTAACTCCCCAACTTTCAAAGCTAGCGCCATCTATGTCCTCAATGGATTGTCTCTGGTAATTCTTAAGTAATTGGCTCTCATCAAAGAAGTGGCCATCACCATCTTGATTAACTCTGGTGATGTAGAGAAGATCAATTAGGCTCTCGGCAATTAAATTCGAGATGAAATTCACCCCACCCTCTATCAATACTGGGCAGCCCTGCTCTAATAAAGCGCGATTAATTAGCCAGGCTGGATCTTGATTAAAGATGAATTTATTACCAGCGGCTCCTTCGTTAAGCGTGCGAGATGAGATATAGAGCGGAAGGCTCAATTTAGAGTAGGGCTCATTTCTATAACTCTGGCCGCCAATTAATATCGCTTTGGCTAGCGTGCGAATCTGGTGGAATCTAATTCGATCACTTTTGGGACTTAACTCCCTTGAGCTACCCCCAAGGCTGGTGGCCAGATTCCTTGCCAGGAGAATATTGGCCATCGTTTTGACCTCTGGGCCTTGCTTCATAAGTAGCACGCTACCGCCCAAGTGATGATGTCAGTGCCGCTCTCTATCGTTGCCTTCATGATTATTGATTGCGATAGTTGCATCATGCGAGATATCGCATGTAAAGATTGCGTAGTTTCCGTCCTAATTTCTGCCCCGAGTAATCAGAGCCATGAGCCCTCAGAGCTTGGCCTTGAAGAGGCGCGAGTAATTGATCTTCTCTCATCGAGGGGAATGATTCCTCCTCTTCGCTACGCTCAGAGCGCGGGAGAAAGTAATAATTCACAGGCAAATCAAGCCCTTTCAGGTTGAGCTGGCCTTACTTTCGCAGTTAGCCTAACGCGATGAAATTGGCTATTCGGTGGCTAACGCCTTTCTTGGCTCTAGTTCTAGCCATCACCCTTCTTCCAACATCTAGCGCTGCCCCGAGCGCTGACTTAGTTGCAGTCCGGGCAGAGGTTGAACGCCTTCAAGAAGATGCCGCTGAAGCCGGAGAGAATGCCCAAGCTGCCAAGATTCAATTAGCCAGACTTAAATCCCAATTGGAGTCGGTGCGCCAAGAAGCAGATCTTCAAAAAGCTAGCGTTGAATCGATTGAGAAATCACTGTCAGCAATTGCAGTGGCTCGATACAAATCAACAGGACTCGGTGAAGGTTTAGAGCTGCTCTTCTCCTCAGACCCATCCCTTTATCTCTCAGCTGCTGGCTCGCTAGAGGATGTGACTAGGAAGCAATCGCTAGAGCTTCGAAAGTATGCCACCGCCAAACAGCGCCTCGATGCCACATCACTAACAGTCAGCGACAAAGTTAGATTGGTTCAAGCAGCAGAGGCGCGCTATCGCGCTCAAGCAGCTCAAGTTGAAGCCAAGCTTGCTCAAGCCGAAAAGTTATTATCAAAACTAGAGAAAGCAGATCGAGAGAAAATTCTCAAGCTTCAGGCGATGGATGCAGCGGAGCGACAGAGATACTCGCAAGAGCAGGCAAAGCTTGCAAATGCCGTATCAGGAAGAGCTGGAACTGCCCTTCGGTATGCCGTTAAACAAATTGGTGATAATTATGTTTGGGGAGCAGCGGGGCCAATTCGTTGGGATTGCTCAGGGCTGACTATGCGCTCCTTCCAACAATCTGGGGTTAAATTGCCTCACTCCTCGCGGGCGCAATTTGGTTATGGAAGATCGATTTCAAGAAATAATCTCCAAGCAGGCGACCTAGTCTTTTTCGGCACTCCCATATCTCACGTTGGAATCTATATTGGCAAGAACAAGATGGTCCATGCGCCAAGACCTGGAGCTAAAGTGCAGATTGCAGAGTTTGGAAACTACTTTGGTCGGAAAAAGTATGTAGGAGCGCGTCGACTCTAGAGTTGATCAGTAGAATTTAATAATGCCTTCAATATTGCTTCTGACCAATGATTTTGGCCCGCGCGCAGGAGGAATTGAAACTTTCATTATTGGCCTACTTGAAAGAATGCCAAAAGGCGAAGTTATTGTCTATACCTCAAAGCAAATTGGCAGTGAGAGCTTTGATCAGAAATGGCTAGAAAACTTTGGCGTTAAAGTAATTCGCGACTCATCCAAGATATTGCTGCCTACCCCTCGGGTAATAAGGGCAGTTAGAAGAGTTATAAAGCAGAGCAAAGTAGAGAAGATTTGGTTTGGAGCTGCAGCTCCACTTGCAATCTCTGCCAGGTTTTTAAGAGTAGGTAATGTCAAGAAAATTGTTGCTCTAAGCCATGGACATGAGGTCTGGTGGTCAAAGGT